>JANWHL010000192.1 GCA_025450405.1 Ktedonobacterales bacterium | reverse complement strand
GGGACCGTGGTGACGCCCGCGGGCACGCGCGCCGCCGATGTGGCAATCGCCGATGGGCGGGTCGCGGCCATCGGCGCGGAGCTGGAGGGCACGAGCGCGGAGACCATCGACGCGCGGGGGCGGCATGTCTTCCCGGGCGTCGTGGATGCACACCTCCATTTCAACGAGCCGGGGCGCGCCAAGTGGGAGGGTTTCGCCACGGGGACGCGGGCACTGGCGGCCGGCGGGACGACGACCTTCGGTGACATGCCGCTGAACGCCCACCCGCCAACCATAGACGGGCCGAGCTTCGACCTGAAGCTGGCCGCGGCGCAAGCCTCGGCGCTGGTGGACTTCGCCTTCTGGGGCGGCATCGTCCCCGGCAACGGCGACGCGCTGGACGAGCTGGCGGCGCGCGGGGTGATGGGCTTCAAGGCGTTCATGGCCAACAGCGGCATCGAGGACTTCCCGATGGCCGACGACCTGACGCTCTACGAGGGCATGCGGAGCGCCGCGCGGCTGGGGCTGCCGGTGGCGGTCCACGCCGAGAACGATCAGATCGTGGGCGGGCTCGCGCGCCGCGCCGCCGCGGAGGGGCGGACGGGCGTACGCGACTATCTGGCTTCGCGCCCGGCCATCGCGGAGATCGAGGCTATTGCGCGGGCGATCCTCTTCGCGCGCGAGACGGGGTGCGCCCTGCATGTCGTCCATGTGAGCACGGGGGCCGGGGTGGCGCTGGTGGCCGAGGCGCGCTCGCGCGGGGTGGACGTCACCTGCGAGACCTGCGCGCACTATCTGGCGCTGACGGAAGAGGATGTGGAGCGGATCGGAGCGGTGGCCAAGTGCGCGCCGCCCATCCGCTCGGCCGCGGAGCGCGACGCGCTCTGGCGCGGCGTCTTCGACGGGACGATCCCGATGGTGACCTCGGACCACTCGCCGGCCCCCGCCAGTATGAAGGCGGACACCGACTTCTTCAAGGTCTGGGGCGGCATCTCGGGCTGCCAGCACCTGCTGGCGGTGCTGCTGGAGGAGGGTGTCCACACACGTGGGCTGCCGCTGGCGCGCGTGGCCAGCGTCGCGGCGGGCTTCCCGGCGCGGCGCTTCGGCTTCGCGCCGGCCAAGGGGCGGATCGCGGTGGGCGCGGACGCCGACCTGGCGCTGGTGGACCTGGACGCGGCGGTCACAGTGGCGGCGGAGGACCTGCGCTATCGGCACCAGCACAGCCCCTACGTCGGCCGGACGCTGCGCGGGCGCGTGGCGCGGACGCTGGTGCGCGGGCGGACGGTCTATCGGGACGGGGAGATCGTGTCGGGGGCGATCGGGCGGCTGGTGAGGCCGGAGCGGGCAATTGTTGAGAGACCGCGCCACACCTGAAAACCCATGATACACTGGCAGAGGGCCAGAGTCTTAGAACGGCTCCGGTAGGAGGCTCCGCAATGGGACACACAATAGAGATCTCGGAGGCGACATACCGGACCTTGCTGGCACTGGCGCGCGAGCAGGGACAGACACCAGACGCCGTCATTGAGTCATTGGTAACACAGCAGGCGCGGGCCCAAGCGACTGTGGACGGCGTCCAAGCCGACGGTCGGCACCATTACACGACGGACGAGTGGTTTCGCCACCTCGGCATGACAGAGGAAGAGATCCGAACCGCGAAGGCAGAGGCCGAGGCCGACAACGATGCCGACACATGAGGAGGAGCCAGATTTCCTTCGAGACTGGGCATCCCTCTCGCGAGCCCAAAAGCGCCGATTCCTCAAAGCAGTCAACAAAATGGTGGAGGATGCTCGCGCCGGCCGAGGATTCCGGAATTCTCTGCGCGTAAAGGATGTCCAGGGCTCAACGAACGTCTTCGAGATGACGTGGGCGGACGACGGGCGCGCGACATTCGAATATGGTCAATCTCCATATCCTGGCGATATGCACATCGTATGGCGCCGCATTGGGGGCCATGATATCTTCAAACGTCCGTAGCTGGCCGTTACTCTGGATGTACGCCGGCCCACCAGTGGGCCGCCCGTGTCACAACTGGGAGAGGCGGCCGGCAGCGGGCGGCGAATGGACACGGCCCGGGGCTCTCGGTCGCGTCCGCGGGCTCAAGCGACGCGAGTGGGGGCAGACCGGCGACGGTCAGCAGCGCGGCGGTGGCGCAGAGCGGCAGGCCGACGACGCTGGTGTAGCATCCGGCGATGGCGGCGACCGGGCGGAAGGTGGGGTGCTGGACGCCATACGCGCCGGCTTTGTCCAGCGGGTCGCCACTGGCCACGTAGGTGGCGATCTCGTCGTCGGTATAGTCGCGCATGCGGACGCGGGTGGACACGGAGATTGCGCGGATCGCCGCGGGCGGGTCGCCGCCGGTGGACATGGTGGCCGGGTCATCGCTGGACGGCGCGACGCCCAACGCCACGGCGGTGACGACCGCGTGCTCGCGAGCGCGGAGCGCGCGCAGCATGCGCACTGCCTCGTCGGGATCGGCGGGCTTGCCCAGCACGCGCCCGGCCAGCAGCACCGTGGTATCGGCGGCCAGGACCAGCGCCGGACCAACGGGGTCAGCGGAGGCGTCCACCACGGCGAGATCACGGGACGGCGCGATGTCCACCACGTCCGCCGAATCCGCCACGTGTGCCGGGTGCGCCGGGTGCGCCGGGTCCGCCGCGGCGGCGGGGGCGGCCAGCACGGTGGGGAACGGCGCCGCCAGCGCGGACCGCGCCTTGGCCCGCGCCAGGTATTCCGCCAGTCCGGCGACGGGACCGGTGTACGCCATCTGTTCCGCGGCTTCGTCCAGCGGCGCGACGCCGACTGAGTAGGGCACGCCGAGCCGCGCGAGTAGCTCGCGGCGGCGTGGAGAGGCGGAGGCGAGGTAGAGCCGCGGCGCCGTCATGGCGCCACCTCCAGCGTCGCGATGGTCTCGATGTGGGCCGTCTGTGGGAACATGTCGAGCGGCTGGAGCCCGACGACCCGGTACGCGCCGGTCTCGCGGCAGAGATACGCCAGGTCGCGGACGAGCGTGGTGGGTTCGCATGAGACGTAGACGACGCGGGGCACGCGCCGCGCGACCAGGGCATCCAGCACGGGACGGCCGCAGCCGGCGCGGGGGGGATCGATCACCAGGCCGTCGAGCCGCTCGGTCAGGGTAGGCAGCACCACCTCGGCCTTGCCCTGGACGATGGCGACGTTTGGATAGGCATCCAGGTTGACGCGCGCATCGCGCACCGCGCTCGCCGATTCCTCGATGGCCAGGACGCGGCCCACGCGCGGGGCCATGAGCGCGGCGAAGGTGCCCACGCCGCAATAGGCATCCACCAGGGTGACGTCCGGTCCAGTGGGCAGGCCCGCCAGGACCAGTTCGGCCATGCGGTTGGCCTGGGCGGTGTTGGTCTGGAAGAACGAGCTGGGGCGGATGGAGAAGCGGGCACGGCGCGAGGAGCCCCCTCCCCCAAGCCCCCAGTGGGGGACCCCAACCCCTCCCCCGTCGCGACGGGAGAGGGGAGTCTGGATCCTCGCCCCTGGCCCCTCCAGGCGTCCACCGGACGCCCCTACACCCCGCGGGGAGAGGGGGGTCTGGCCCGCCTCGGCGGTCGTGAATGGCCGGCTCACGGTTGAGGAGGCATGAATGCCCGGGGGAGAGGCGGCCTCGGGTGGCTGTTCATGGGGGATGGCCAGCTCTTCGGCGAGGTCCTGGGTGCGGAGGTCGAGGCCGGCGTCACGCAGGCGGGCGGCAAGTTCGGGGGCCGGCGTGGGCTGGGCGAGCACCTGGCCGGTCGCGGTCCCACAGCGCAGGAGCAATTGGGGGCGGGCGAGCGGGGCATCGGCCAGGATGTCGAGCGCGGCGTTGATGAGTGGGTGGGCGATGGGGCAGGCGCGCAGCGGGAGGACACGGTGGCTGCCGCGGGCTGTCAGCCCCGGCCGGCCATCGCGGTCCACGGAGAAGCGCATGTGGTTGCGATAGTTCCACGGGTCATCACAGCCGATGGCCGGAGCGACCGCGACATCCTCCAGGCCGGCCTGGCGCGCCAGGCCGGCCACCCGGGCGGTCTTCCACGCGAGCTGCTGGTCATATGCCAGGTGCTGGAGCTGGCACCCGCCGCACTCGCCGAAGACCAGGCACCTCGCCGGGACGCGTTCGGGCGCGGGCGCGGACACGGCGCGCACGCGTATCCGCGGCTCAGGCGTCCGGCGGGCGCGGGGCCGGCCGGGGCGGGGCGTGGGCCAGATGACGTCCACCTCGACAGTCTCGCCCGGCAGCCCACCCACAAAGGCGCACTCGCTGGGCAGCGGGGCTTCCGGTGCGCGGGGGCCATGTACCAGCACCCA
The DNA here is from genome assembly GCA_025450405.1 of Ktedonobacterales bacterium. Classification (GTDB taxonomy): domain Bacteria; phylum Chloroflexota; class Ktedonobacteria; order Ktedonobacterales; family JADMIN01; genus JANWHL01. Next base: position 7,192 of record JANWHL010000192.1, on the reverse strand, counting down.
GTCCGCCTCCGAGGGCTGCGTGAGCCAGCGCTCCACCACCCCCACCGCCTCGCCGCGCGCGTTCAGATGGTCCACGCGCGTGACGGCGCGGCCGACCACCCACGGGACGGCGCGGCCATCCGTGAGCGGTGGGGTGGCGGCCGGCTCGGGCGTCTCGGCGGGGATCAGCGGTTCGCTGCGCATGCCACCATTGATCCACACTGGAGCTGAGCCGTGCCAGCTGTGGCTGCGTGGAGAGCGGCCGGAGGTCGATCAGGCGCGTGGGGGACCCTGGCGAATTCGCTGGCGCATGGCCTCCAGCGGCCAATCGGTCCAGGTGCCCCAGCGGTCGGGCACCAGGTGTTCCACCCACCAGGTGACGCCGGCATCGGCGTATGCCTGGACGAGCGCGCGGTCCGCCGCGGGGTCAGTGCCGGCGGTGAGGCCGCAATGGACCACATCAAACGGCCTCTCCGCCAGACCAGCCTGGGCGCGCTGTTCCTGAACGTAGTTGAGCATCGCGCGCATGGCCTCGGGCGAGAGCATCTCGGTGTACGATTCGGTCCGCCCGAGCGGAAAGACGCCATCCCAGCGCGCGGCGCGCCGGAAGGGCGCCGTGCCCGGCCACAGGCCGCCCACCCCGATGGGAATGCGTGGCGTCTGCACCGGGCGCGGCAGAAACCGCGCGGCGCGGATGTGGTAGTGTGTGCCTTCGTACTGGAATGGCTCACCGGTCCAGAGACCGGCGAGGATGTCGAGCCCTTCATCCAGCATGGCGGCGCGCACTTTGGGATCGGTCTCCTCGCCCAGGTTGTCGAATTCGGTGGCGCCGCCCCCCAGCCCCACACCGACGACCAGGCGCCCTTGCGAGAGGTGATCGAGCGTGAGGGCCTCGCGGGCGACCTTCCACGGGCGGCGGCGGGCGAGCGGGGTAACGGTCGCGCCCAGACGCATCGTCCGCGTGCGCAGGGCGATGGCCGCCAGAGCAATCCACGGGTCGGCGACCGGGATGGGTTCACTGAGCGTCACATCGTCCCAGAGGAAGATGCCGTCCCAGCCCGTCCGCTCCGCGTCAGCGGCCATATCCGCCAGGGTGGTCAGATCCGCGCAGAGTCCAAAGGGTGGAACGCCAAGGCCGAACCGCATGTGCTACCGCCTTCACCGATTTGGCGGCGCCCGCCTTCTGAGCGGCGGACGCCACAATGCGTTGAGTGGGATGCGGACGTCAGACCACGTTGGCTGGTCTGCGCTCACGCCTCCGGCGCGATCTCGACCTCGGCCTCGATCTCGACGGGGATGCCCAGCGGCAGCTCGGCCATGCCGACGGCGGACCGCGCGTGCTGGCCGGCCTCCGGGCCGTAGAGTTCCAGGATCAGGTCGGAGAAGCCGTTGATGACGGCGGGCGTCTTGGTGAATCCGGGGGCGGTGTTCACCATGCCGCGCACGGCCAGCCACGCGGTCACACGGTCCAGGTCGCCCAGCGCTTGCTGGAGGCTGCTGAGCATCGCTAGCGCGGTCTGGCGCGCCGATTCGTAAGCCTGTTCAACGGTCACCTCGGCGCCGACCTTGCCTAGTGGGCCGGCGAGCGACCCATCGGGGTTCAGCGCGCCGTGCCCGGAGGCGTAGGCGCGATTGCCGCGCACGCGTACCCACGAGAACGGCAGCGGCATACCCAGCTCCGCTGGTTTCGCCGGCAGCGTCAGACCCATCTCGCGCAGCTTCGCTTCGATCCGCATCGTGTCCCTCCCTCGCATACCAAACCTGAGTGATCAATCGCGGTGGCCCAGCCCAGCCCAGGCGGTTGAAACCGCGGCTAGGGGCCTCCGGCCGCGAAGTCCACCTTCGTGGACGCTCCAGAAATGGTATCAGGTATCGTGATCCGCCTGGAACGCGCGCCACTCGCGCGCGACCATCACCTCCAACGCCGCGGGATAGACGAACCCGTACCGCGTGGCGAGCTGCCGTCCCAGTTCCGCCATCACCGCGCGGTGGTGCGTGATCGCCGCGTCCATCTCGGCGCGAGTGCGCAGCGGCGCGCCCACCAGCGCCAGCGCCTCGGTGCCGCCGGCGGTATCCACCGCGCGCACGAACGCGGTGAGACTGTGGATGGTCTGGTGCTGATGGGGGCTGGGGAGCTCGCCGGTGGCCCGCAGGTACCAGAGCTCCATGATCAGCATGCGCTCGCCGTGAAGCCCGGCGGGGATCATCAGGTCGAGGCCGCGATGGAGCACTTTGCGGTGCTTGTGCGAGGTGATCCAGAAGTCCACGATGCGCTGGCGCACGGCCTCCGGCGTGGCGGGGGTGGGGTCGGCGTGTGGCTCGCGGTCGGCGGCGGCCAGCGCGTGGGCAAAGTCGGCGTCGCGGCAGCCCAGGATGAGCAGCGGTTCGGTGGTGGGCGTCCGGGTGGTGGTTTGCGCCAGGAAATCGAAGATGTCGCCGTTGGCCAGGACGAGATGGTGCAGGATCGCGTCGGCGCCGAAGCGCAGGACGTGCCGGCCGAGCACCGCGCCGCTGAAGAGTGTGTCCAGATCCGGCTCGCCCCACGCGGGCAGATCATCCGGCGCCACGGCCACGCGCAGGTCCACATCGCTGTACTCATCGCCGGCGCCCCGCGCCAGGCTCCCACCGATCCAGATGGCCGCGACGCGCGGGTCCGCCCACAACCGCGGCGCCAGGCGTGAGATGGTCGCGGTCTGCGGCAGGTCAGGGAGGGCAGCCAGATCGAGGTCGGCCATGGGATGTGTCTTCCTTTGAGCCACATAGGGGCACTGTGCGGTGTCCGCGGCACACTGTACGCGCTCGCGGGCCGTGGCGTCCAGCCACCGGCGTCCAGCCATCGGCGTCCAGCCAGCAGCCAAGGGCGAGTCTGGTGGTGCGGCTGGCAAGCGGAATTGAAGTTCCGCGTCTACGTGCTGTGGCGGCGGGCCGCCAGTGAGACGGGTGAAAATGGGCGCGACCACGGGCGAGCGCGGTGGTTGGGGGAGGATGCGGAATTGAAGTTCCGCGTGGAATCATGCTGCCGGTGCGGGGGTGATCGCTGAAGATTGGGAGCGACCACGGGCAACCTCGACAGCGAGGGGCGGGTGGGGTGGTGTGGCGAGGAGGCGCCCTGAAGGACGCGGCGAATCCGCGCCGGCGCGCGGGGTGGTTGGGGGGCCGCGGGCGATTTGCGAGGGAAGCCCCATGATGGCGCGCCGTCAGCGATGGGCCTGCAAATCGCGGCGGGACGGGCAGCGGCGCCTCGACCACCGGGTTGTTTGCGGGAGCATCCTGAGCTGCGCGCGTAGCGTCTGGGCGACGGGCGCAGCGAGCGCAGGTCTGGCGGAGGCGCGGCCCTCGGGCTATTATCGGGAGAATCCTCGCCGCGCTGGCTGGGCGCGAACGGCTGACTGCCTGTGTCGCCCACGTCCGCATGAGCCAGCGGCTGGGGATTCCCGTGGCCGGGGAGAGCGGGAGCCTGGGGATAGACGGCGAACGCGCCCGGTGGTACACTCGCCAGGGCCGACACCAGGACGGGGCCGGCCGCGCGCTGGGCGCGCCTCACGGGCAACGGAACGCGCCACGTTTGCGGAAAGGGCCGCCATGGAACCGCTCCAGCCGATCCCCATCCAGGCCATCCTGGCCGCCCGTGAGCGCATCGCTGGCGCCGCGATCCGGACTCCGCTCGTCCGGCTGAATGTGTTGGACGGGCCGGAGATCTACCTGAAGCTGGAGAACCTGCAGCCCATTGGGTCGTTCAAGATCCGCGGGGCGGGGAACGCGCTGGCGGCGATGGGGCGCGAGCGGCTGGAGCGCGGGGTCTATACCGCCAGCGCCGGCAACATGGCGCAGGGCGTGGCCTGGTGCGCGCGCCTGCTGGGAGTGCGCTGCCGGGTGATCGTGCCCGAGACCGCCCCCGAGACGAAGCTCGCGGCCATTCAGCGACTGGGCGGCGAGATCATCAAGGTCTCGTTCGATGAGTGGTGGCAGGTGATGGTGAACCACGGCCATCCCGACATCGACGCGGAGTTCGTGCACCCGGTCAGCGACCCTGAGGTGATGGCCGGGAATGGGACGGTGGCCATCGAGATCCTGGAGGACCTGCCAGATGTGGCCACCGTGCTCGTGCCCTACGGCGGCGGCGGCCTTAGCTGCGGCATCGCGTCGGCCATTCGCGCCGTCAAGCCGGAGATTCGCGTCTTCGCCTGCGAGGTGGCCACGGCGGCGCCGCTGGCGGCCTCACTCCAGGCGGGCACACCCACCACGATCGACTACACGCCGAGCTGGGTGGACGGCATCGGAAGCAAGAGTGTGCTCGCGGAGATGTGGCCGCTGGTGAACGCCGTGCTGGACGGTGCGCTGGTGGTGCCGCTGGAGGCCGTGGCGGGGGCGGTGCGGGTGCTGGCGGAGCGCAACCGGGTGGTGGCGGAGGGCGCCGGGGCGACGGCGGTGGCCGCCGCGCTGGCGGGGCTGGCGGGCGAGGGCAAGATCGTCTGCGTGATCTCGGGCGGGAACATCGACGCCGCCAAGCTCGGCCACATCCTGCTGGGTGAGATGCTGGGCACCCACCCGCCGGAGCCGGTCAAGGCGAAAGCGCAGTCCGGCCGAGGGCGGCGGACAGCGGCCGCGCGCGCGGCCGCTGCGCCGGCTAACGCACAGCCCGAGCCGGAGGCCAGCGTCGCACCAGCGGCCGAAGTCCCAACCACCGCCAAGGCGCCACGCAAGCGCGCGACGAGGGCGAAGGCGCCAGCGGGGGCATAGGGTCCTCACCCCCAGCCCCCAGTGGGGGACCCCAGCCCCCAGTGGGGGACCCCGGCCCCTCTCCCGCGAGGAGAGGGGAGCCAGAGGGCGGACCGCGATGGGGGCCAGTTTGGCGGATCCGGGCGCGCCGTTACCGGACGAGGAAGCCGTGGCCCAGGGGGTCGGCGGGGTCGAGGATGAACTGGTGGCGTCCGGTGATGTGGGCGGTGCCGCCGACCTCGGGCACCACGGCGTGGTAGGGGCCGACGGTCGTCGTGCCCACCACACGGCCGGTGAAGACGCTGGACGCGCCGAGCACGCTCTCGATGGCGATCGGCGCGTCGCCCTCCGCGACCTGGCCGCGGGCGTGGAGCATGGCGAGCCGCGCGGAGACGCCGGTGCCCGTGGGCGAGCGGTCCACCTCGGCATCGGCGAAGACGCACATGTTGCGGCTGTGATGCGCCGGGTCCTCGGGCTCGTCGGTCAGGATGGTCCCGTAGAGGAAGCCGAGGTCGGGCTCGTCGGGATGCTGGATGGCGAGCGCGGCATTCACGCCCGCCTTGATGGCCTCGCCGGCGTGAACGAGCGCCGCGGTCCGCTCCGGCGCCACGCGCAGACCAACCGCGGCGGCCGGCGCCACCGCGTAGAACGCGCCGCCGAACGCCACATCCACCGCGACGCGCTCGCCGTTGGGTCCGTCCACCATCACATCGCGCGCGAGGACGAATGACGGCACGTTGAGGAAGGTCACCCGCGTGACATGGTCCTGCGCATCGAGGTGCGCCGTGGCGCGCACGAGGCCGGCGGGGGTATCGAGACCCACGGGCGTCTCCGGGCCGCGCGCCGGGAGCGTGCCGGTCTCGACGAGCGCGGTCACCAGCGCGATGACCCCGTGGCCGCACATCGTGCTGTAGCCGGCGTTGTGCAGGAAGACGACGCCCACGTCCGCCTCGGGCGACACCGGCGGCGTGACCACGCAGCCATACATGTCGGCGTGGCCGCGTGGCTCCCACATCAGCGCGCGGCGGACATGGTCGAGATGCTCGCGCAGGTAGCGGCGTCGCTCCAGAATGGTCGCCCCTGGCAGCTCGGGGAGACCACCGGTGATGATGCGCAGCGGCTCGCCGGCCGCGTGCGCGTCGATCGTGGTGATGACGATGGCGTCCGCCGGCGTCTCGGGTGCGCGCCAGGTGATCGTCATGTGTCGCTCCCCCGTTCCCCACACGCGGCGGCCACTCTCCAGAATCGGTATCTTACGCCGGCATGGGGAGAGCGTGTCGCGCGGGCACGTTCTCGGCTGGCCCGCTCACGCACGCAAACGACGCGGCCGGCCTCCACGGAGGCCGGCCGCGCCTGAGGAGACGATCGGGATCGCCTCGCGGTTCGGACTACGCGCCCGGGACGCTCGGGTTGCCCGAGGTGCCGGGTGCGCCCGAAGTGTTCGGATTGAACGTCCCGGTGCAGAAACCGGTCACCTGCTGGCCGTTGATGGTTGCCGTGCAGGGCATACTGGTGATGGTCATGGGAGCGGTGCCAGGGGGTTCCAGACCGCCACCGGTTTGCGTGCCGCCGGGGCCGTCGCCGGTCCCCGTGGTGCCGCCGGTCTCGCCGGAGCCGGTGCTCGAACCACCGGTCTCTCCGGAGCCCGCGCTGGTGCCACCAGTGTCGCCCGAGCCGGTGCTCGAGCCGCCCATGTCGCCCGAACCCGTCGAGGTGCCCTTGTCACCGGAGCTCGTGCGGGTGCCGCCGGTCTCGCCGGAGCCGGTGCTCGAACCACCGGTCTCACCGGAGCCCGCGCTGGTGCCGCCGGTGTCGCCCGAGCCAGTGCTGGTGCCACCCTGGTCGCCAGTGCTTCCCGAGCACATGGAGCCCGTGCCGCCCGTCTCGCCAGAGCCGGTCGAGCCGCCGGTGTCGCCCGAACCCATGCTGGTGCCGCCGGTCTCGCCGGAGCCGGTGCTCGAACCACCGGTCTCACCGGAGCCCGCGCTGGTGCCGCCGGTGTCGCCCGAGCCGGTGCTGGTGCCACCCATGTCGCCCGATCCGGTGCTGGTGCCGCCAGTTTCGCCGGATCCGGAGGTTGTGCCGCCGGTATCGCCGGAGCCGGTTGAGGTGCCCTTGTCACCGGTGCCCGTGCTGGTGCCGCCAGCGTCGCCCGAGCCAGTCGATCCACCCATGTCGCCGGAGCCGGTGCTCGTGCCGCCGGAATCTCCCGCGCTGGTGCCGGTGCTTCCCTTGTCGCCAGAGCCACTGGTGTTGCCCGAGCAGGTGGCGCCCTTACCATCCGCGCCGTTGGTGCCGGTCGTGCCACCGGACGGGTCCATGTTGGAGCCGCTGGGGGCCGGGGCAACGGCGCCGGCCGCGATACCACCCTGGCCGCCGTTCCACGTGCCCAGAGGCGCGGGCTGCGCGGGCTCGGCGGGGGCCATGTACGGGTCGCTCGAAATGGTCTCGATCTGGGGATTGACCACCTGGAACCAGCAGGCGGAGCAGCCGG
>JANWHL010000191.1 GCA_025450405.1 Ktedonobacterales bacterium | reverse complement strand
CGGTGCTCAGGCTAACGGTGCTCAGGCTAACGGTGCTCAGGCTAGCATGGCAGCGTCTCGTAGATGAGCTGCGCTGGCTGCCCGGCCTGATCGGTGTCGGCGGTGAACACGATATTCCCCTGGTGGCCGCTGAACATCGAGGTGTTCGTCACGGTGACGGTGACATGCCCGCCGCCGCCGATCTGGCCGGAGTAAGGGGAGACCGAGACGCCCCCGAAGAAGGGCGTGGTGGCTCGCCAACCAACGCGCTCTGGACCCTGGTTGCGTAGCGTGACACGGATGGACTTCGACTTTGTCCCGCAGCCCAGGCTGATGGTCTCCGGGCGAACCGATAGCCAGTTGACGACGGGCGTCGCGGTGGCGGTGGGCAGGGGCGTTGGCGTGACTGTCGGGCTTGGCAACGCCGTCGCGGTGGGCTGGGAGTCAAGACCAGCCAGCGATCCCCCACGCGGAGCGAGCGCCAGGGCGAGCGCTCCCATCGCCAGGCACAGCACCAGGACCGCCGCGATGGCGCCCGCCACGGCGCCGCATCCGAGCCGCCCGCGACGACCACGCGGCGGCTCACCGCCACTGGGCCAGACGGGCGCGTTTCCTTGGCCACCCGGCCCAACTGGGCCGCCGTAGCCGCGTTCGGGCACCTCGCGACCATACAGACCGCCAATTGTGGGCGCATCGTGCTCGGAGTCACCGCGAGGACCCGGGCCGGCGAAGTTCAGCCCACCGCCTGGCGCCAGCACGCCTGAGCCACGCGCTCTGAAGGGAGCGGCTCCGGCTTGGCGGGGGTCCGGCGCGCCGAATGCGGCGCGCGAGGAGCGGTCCGGGCGTGTCTCACGCAACGCCCGCATGAACGCCAGAGCGCTCTGGGGCCGCTCAGCCGGGTCCTCGTCCAGCGCCCAGCGCAACGCCTCGCCCACGCCGGGGGGCAGGTCGGGTCGCCGCGCCTGGAGCTGGCCGGCGGGGTCCACGGGAGTGCGCCAATCCAGGAGCGCCGGATCGCTCGCGGAGCGGGTGGTCGCGGTCAGCAGAGTGAAGGCGAGCGCGCCGAGCGCGTAGATATCGGTCGCCGGGCCGACTGGGCCGCCCAGGACCTGCTCGGGCGCCATGTACTCCGGCGTGCCAAGGGTGAGGCCCGCGACCGTCAGCTCGCCATCCGCGGACGCCGCGGCCATATTCGCGGCGCCGGGATGGGCGAGGTCGGGCCGATCGATCAGGTGCGCGATGCCAAAGTCCGCCAACAGCAACCGGCCATCCGCGTGGAGGAGCAGGTTGGAGGGCTTGACGTCGCGGTGAACGATGCCATGGGCGTGGGCGTAGTCGAGGGCGGCGGCGGCCTGCGCCAGATAGGCGATGGCGTGGTCCAGCGGCAGCGGCCCCTGGCGCGCGATGAGGTCGTCGAGCGAGCCGTCGGGGAGGTAGGGCATGACGAGGTACGGGGCGTCGCGCTCGTCACCGAATTCGTAGATCGGGATGATGTTGGCGTGGTCGAGCGCCGCCGTGGCGTCGGCCTCGCGCCGGAAGCGCGCCAGGAAGACCGCCCAGGCGCGGGGGTCGAGGTCGGGATCGGTGCGCAGGACCTTGACCGCGACGGCGCGGTGGGGGCGGACCTGGCGGGCGAGATAGACCGCGCCCATGCCGCCGGCCCCAAGGACCCGTTCGAGGACGCACGACCCCAGGCGCGCACCCACCAAGGTATTCGCGTTCCAGTCGTCGCTCATCCGCCGCCGGCTCCTCCGCCTCCGCGCATGACGCCTCCACGTGCATGACGCCCGGCCATGCATACACGCCACGAGTATGTGCCAGGGGCACGCACCGCGGGTGGTCCATGCGGGAGGTCAGCGGGAGCCAGTGTACCATGCTTGCCAGTCGGGCCGGGCGAAATGTGCCCAAAGTCCCAGGCGCGCACGGTCTCACCGGCGCGCTGAGGTGATCGGGTACGTGCTATCATGCCCGCAGGTGGGATGGTATCCGCTCGCATGCCGGTACACGCCCGGCCGTGTGCCTGGATCGCCGCCGTCCCAGGAGGCCACCGGCCATGGCACTCTCGTCCAAGCCTCCGTCCGGCTCCACGTCCGTGTCATCCTTTGGCGAGCTGCTGCGCCGCCACCGCCGCGCCGCCGGCTTCACGCAGGCGGAGCTGGCCGAGCGGGCCGGGCTGTCGTCGCGTGGCCTCAATGACCTGGAACGCGGCGCCCGCACGGCGCCACGACGCGAAACGACGCGGCTGCTGGCCGACGCGCTAGGTCTGGCCGGCAACGAACGGGCAGACTTCCTCGCCGCCGGCCGTCGCGGCGCGGCCCGTCCCGGAGCCGTTCCCACGGACGCCCCACGCGCCACCGACCCAGCCCCCGCGCCCACGGCGCTGCCCACCGGGACGGTCACCTTCCTCTTTACCGATATCGAGCGCAGCACCCGCCTGCTCCAGCGGCTGGGCGACCGCTATGCCAGCGTGCTCGCGGACCACCAGGCGCTGCTGCGCGCCGCGTGGGCGGCGCACGGTGGCCATGAGGTCGATACCCAGGGCGACAGCTTCTTCGTCGTCTTCTCCAGCGCCCCCGCGGCCGTCGCCGCCGCGACCGAGGCCACCCGCGCCCTCGCCGCGCACCCGTGGCCGGAGGGCATCGCCGTCCGCGTCCGGATCGGCCTGCACGCCGGGGCGCCGCTGGTGACGGAGGGCAGGCTGTACGTCGGGCTGGACGTCCACCGCGCGGCGCGCATCGCCGCCGCCGGCCATGGCGGGCAGGTGCTGCTTTCGGCGGCGGCCGCCGAGCTCGGTCGCCACGACCTGCCGCCCGGCCTCGCCCTGCGCAACCTCGGCGCCCACCGCCTCAAGGACCTTGACCAGCCCGAGCGCATTTGGCAGTTGGTCCTGACCGACGTGCAGGCAGATTTCCCACCGCTGCGCGCGTTGGACGCGCGCCCGCACAACCTCCCCGTCCAGACGAGCGCGCTGCTCGGGCGGGAGAGGGAGGTGGCGGCCCTGGGCGCGCTGCTGGAGCGGGAGGACGTGCGGCTAGTGACGCGGACCGGGCCGGGGGGCGTTGGCAAGACGCGCCTTTCATTCCAGGTGGCGGCCGAGGTGCTCGACGCCTACCCTGATGGCGTCTGGTCCGTACGGCTCTCGCGGCTGAGCGACCCAGCGCTGGTCCTGCCGACGATCGCCACGACGCTGGACGTCAAGGAGAGCGGGACCATGCCCCTGGCCGAGCTCCTGCGTGCCTTCCTGCGCGACAAGCACCTGCTGCTCGTCCTCGACAACTTCGAGCACGTAGCGGCGGCGGCTCCGGCCCTCGGCGCCATCATGGAGGTGTGTCCCGGCGTGCGGGCGCTGGTGACCAGCCGTGTGGCGCTCCACCTGCGCGGCGAGCGCGAGTATGCCCTCGCGCCGCTCGCGCTGCCTGATGCGGCCCACTTGCCTCCACCCGAGCGGCTGTCTCACTATGCCGCCGTCGCGCTATTCATCGAGCGGGCGCGGGCGACCCAGGCCGACTTCGCCGTCACCCCCGCGACCGCCGCGGTGGTCGCCGCGATCTGCGCGCGGCTGGACGGTCTGCCGCTGGCCATCGAGCTGGCGGCGGCGCGTGTCAAGGTACTGCCGCCGCCCGCCCTGCTCAAGCGCCTGGAGCACGCACTCCCGCTCCTGACCGGCGGGGCGCGCGACCTGGACGCGCGCCAGCGGACCATGCGCGACACGCTCGCCTGGAGCTACGACTTGCTCCAGCCCGAGGAGCAGCGGCTGTTCTGGCGGCTGGCGGTGTTCGTCGGCGGCTGTTCGCTAGAGGCGGCCGAGACAGTCTGTGTCGCGCCAGAGGGCGCCGAGCCGCTGGGGTTCGACGTCCTGGACGGGCTGAGCGCGCTGTTGGATCACAGCCTGATCCAACAGCGCGAGGAGGGCGGCGAGCCGCGCTTCGGCATGCTCCACATCGTCCGGGAGTATGCTCTGGAGTTGCTGGAAGCGAGCGGGGAAGGGGAGACGATGCGACTGGCGCACGCCGAGTTCTTTGGTAGGCGGGCGGCGGATTGGCTGGCGCGCCTCGCCGCGCGATCGGACGCCCCACGAGAACCGCTCGTGCGCTCAAAGCACGCGTGGATCGAGCGCGAACGAGAGAACATACGGGCCGTGCTGGGTTGGGCAATGGATCATGGTGAGCCGGAGCTCGGCCTGGGCGTCGCCCGCATACTCATGACCTTCTGGGTGCTTCGCGGCATCTTCGCCGAGGGACGTTACTGGCTGGAGGGGCTGCTGGAACTCCCGCCATCCGCTGGTGCGAAGGGCGCCGCGACGCCGAACCCCGGTCAGCTCGCCCGCCTTCGGGAGCATCAGGCAATCGGCTACCACTATGCCGGCACTCTCGCTGGTATGCAGGGCGGCGGCGAGAACCCCGCGCGGTCTGTCGCCCTGCTCGAGGAGGGCGTCCGGCGACTGCGCGCGCTCGGAGACCTGCCCGCGCTGGCAGACGCACTCTTGACCCTGGCGGCGGAGCTCGCTGACGTGGGAGACGTAGGCCGAGCGGAAGTGTTCGCCGGGGAGAGCCTGCGCATCAGTCGGCGTCTCGGCCGGACCGAATCGGTTGCGCTGGGCGTCGCCGAGTTGGGTGTCATCGCCTTTGAAGGTGGCGACCTGGAGCGCGCACGGTCGCGGGCACGGAGGGCGTTGCGGCTGATCGAGCATGCCGCGAATACGGGGGCGTCGCTGTTCGCTAACTGGACGCTCGCGCGCGTGGCGCTGGGGTATGGGGACGCGGACGAGGCGCGGGCGCGTGTGCGTGCCGCGCTGCGGTGGCAGGAGGAACACGATCAATCTATCAATCGAGTCGTGCCCACGCTCGAGTTGCTCTGCCAGGTGGAAGCCCTCGCGGGACGGGATGCGCGCGTCGCGTACCTGCAAGGCGCGCTGGTCGCGCCAATCGAACGGACAGGCGCGGAACAGCCGCCATCGTGGACGCGCGAGGTTCAGGCGGCCGTCGCGAAGTCACGGGACGCCTTCGGCGAGGAGGCGTGGCAGGCCGCCTACGCCGCCGGGCGAGCGCTCACGCTGGAAGAGGCGGTCGCCGAGGCGCTGGGCGAGGACGAGGGCTGAAGCCGATCCGAAACGTGTGGGAACGCCAGTCTATCATGCGCGGCAGCCGGCAATGGCCCTCCCGTGCCCGTACTCCCAGAGCCATTCAATTACCCCCAGAGCCATTCAATGACCGTCAAGTCCCAGTCCCCAGAGGGGCTTCGCGGCCAGAGACCATCCAGCCGCGGTTTCAACCGCCCAGGCCCCTCGCCAGGCGCGCTCGTTGAAGAACCATGCCTACAGTCCCAAGCCAGCGCCCGCACACGGTGCCTCCGCCGCCTCGCTGTTGCCGACCGTGTGCCGTCCACCAGCCACCGACCGGCGCCAAACGGTGGCGCGACACCTCGCGCCACCCACGGGCACCACTTCCGCGCCGGCACGCCCCACGGACCTCCACCCCCTTGCCTTGCGCGAACCCATGTTCTATGCTCGATCGCGGCGCCTCTTGCGCCCGAATCACACTGGCCGGACGCCGTCGCGCCGCCCCTCGGGAAAGGATTCTTCATGGATGCGGCTCTTGCCCACGGCGGGACCCAACGACACGACGCTGGGCGCCCGCGATTCCCGCAATGCCTCACCGGTCGCGATCCCGCGGCATTCTGCGGCACGGTTGCTTCTCACATCCCGCCCGATCGCACTCGACGCGCCGTGCCAGCCCGCGCCATGCCAGTGCGCTTCCCCTCCGATCCACACGCCCGCCTCAACCACCCGCACCCCTATTCGCGATCCCGCGGCAAGTTGCGGCATGCTTGCCGGGACTCCGACCCACCACGGCGGCGCGGTTGCGTGCCCGCGGCAATCCGCGGCATGCTTGTCTGCCGGCCACGCGACCTCTCCGCGATCCCCGCGGCATTCCGCGACGTGTTCGCTTGCCCATCTGCGCGGCCCGAGGTCGCTCTTGCCCCGATCCGTTGGTGATATGCTGGTGGTGATATGCTGGGGAGCGGACGCACGGGCCAGGCGAGACTCGGCCCCCCTCGCTATCATTGTGGGGGCGTACCGTTGTACGCCCCATGGGCATCAATCTATGGGGAAGCGGGCGATCCACACGCGCCGCGCGCGGCCCGTGTCGGCGGGCAGGAGCCCGGTCGCGCACGACGCTCGCCATTCACGATTATGTGCGGAACTTCAATTCCGCATCCTCGCCTCACCTCCTCGCCCGACCTTGGCTTGCAAGCCCGACCGGGCTTCGCCGCTCCCCCTTCGCCTCGCGCCTAGGCGCGCCCCGGCTCTGGCTCCCCCTCTCCTCGCAAGGAGAGGGGGCTGGGGGGTGAGGACACCCCACGGAGGCAACCAATATGTCAACCCTTGATGCCTCGAAGACCGCTCCCGCTGGCGCTACACCCCTCGCGGGCAAACGCGCCGTCATCACCGGCGCGAGCCGCGGCATCGGCCGGGCGATCGCGCTGGCGCTGGCGCGGGCCGGCGCGGCGGTGGCCGTCAGTGCGCGGTCGGGCGACGATCTCCAGGCCACGGCGGACGCGGTCAAGGCGCTGGGACGCGACGCGTGGGCCATTGGCT
>JANWHL010000190.1 GCA_025450405.1 Ktedonobacterales bacterium | reverse complement strand
CCTCGAACCGGAGGGTAGGGCGACAAATGAATTTTATGTGAATGGCCTGTCAACAAGTCTGCCGTTCGATGTTCAAGTGGCCATGATCCACAGCGTGCCGGGGCTCGAAAAGGCGGAGCTGCTGCGGCCCGCCTATGCGGTGGAGTACGATTTCGCGCCGCCCACCCAGCTCTTTTCCACCTTGGAGTCGAAGAAGGTGGAGAATCTGTTCTTCGCCGGCCAGATCAATGGCACCTCCGGCTATGAGGAGGCCGCCGCGCAGGGGCTCATGGCGGGCATTAACGCGGCGCTGGCCCGCCAGGGGCGCGCGCCGCTGGTGCTGCGCCGCGACGAGGCCTACATCGGCGTGCTGATCGACGACCTCGTGACCCAGGCGCCGAGCGAGCCCTACCGCCTGCACACCTCGCGCGCGGAGTATCGCCTGCTGCTGCGTCACGACAACGCCGACCTGCGCCTGGCCGCCCACGGCCACGCCCTCGGCCTGATCGACGACGAGCGCTTCGCCGCCGCCGAACGTAAGCGTGCGAACGTGGAGCATGCTCTGGAGGCGCTCGCGGCGCGGAACTTCACCCCCGGCCGCGCGGTGGAGCGGCTGGCGGGCGGCCTCGGTCTGGGCCCCATCGGCCAGCCCCTGACCGCCGAGGAGCTGCTCCGCCGGCCCGCGACCCGCTACACCCAGGTCGCCACGCTCGCCGCCGACCTCGATGCCGGGAGTGGCGAGCCATTGCCCGCGCTCGACGACGCGGCCGCCACCGAGACCGAGTTGCGCGTCAAATACGCCGGCTACATCCGGCGCCAGGAGCGGAGCGTGCGCCAGGCGGCCCGGCTCGAGGCCGCCGCCCTGCCCGACGAGCTCGATTACGCGGCGCTGGCGGCGCTGCGCAAAGAGGCGCGCCAGCAGCTCGCCCGCGTCCGGCCGCGCACGGTGGGCCAGGCGGCACGCGTGCCCGGCGTGACCCCAGCGGACGTCGCCGTGCTGCTCGTCCACCTGGAGCGCCTGCGCGCCGGTCGTCGTGGGCCGGGCGCACGCGTGGAAGCGCTGGCGAGCCGTGATGGGGTGGCGCCCGCCGCGTCCGGCACCGCCCATGGTTAGCCCCGGCCTTCCGGGCGCCCCCTTGCTGTGCCGTTATCCTCGCCCTCCGCGGCGCTGTCCGCCCGCTTACTCTCGCTCGCACCGAGGCTGATCGCGGGGACGCCGCCGGTTCGGCCACCGACGCATCATCGGGCACACCGTCTGACGCCCGCCGGCCGCCTGGTTCCGTAGGGGCGTCCGGTGGACGCCCGGCGTGGGTGGACGCCCGGCGTGGGTGGACGCCCGGCGTGGGTGGACGCCCGGCGCCCGCCAATGGGAAAGCCCTCACACCGGGCGCCTGATCCCCATCCGCCGCTGCCCGCCCCATCACGCGAGCGCTTCCCCTCAGCCTTCCGGGCGCCTCCTGGCTTGACCAAGATGTTCGGTGGCCAGGATTTCCTCGAAAATAGCCCAATGGCCAGGTCGTCGCCGGCCCTGCGCCTCGTTGCCCGCACGCTGCCCCCAAAGCTCAGGATTCTCCCGAAAATCGCGCCCTACGTCCGCCGCCCGCATGCTACGTCCGAAGCTCAGGATGACACGCGGAACTTCAATTCCGCATCCTACCCCTCCCACCCCGCCCGCCCGTGGTCGCGCCCATTTCCACCCGCCCTGGCGGCCAGCCGCCAGCGGACTTAGACGCGGGACTCCAGTCCCGCATGCCCGCCCCACCACATCGCCCACCATCCACCGCGCGCGTCGTGCGCCTGACTTCCCTCTCCTCGCGTACGGGCTGCACGGTTGTGCGCGCGTCGTGCGCCTGGCTCCCCTCTCCATTGCGATGGAGAGGGGCCGGGGGTGAGGTTTCCCGTCGTCCGCCCGCCTTGTGTAGTACTTTCCGCGCCCAATCGGCGCACAGCGCGCATCGCCCCACGCCCGGCGCCGGCTCACTCGGGTCCCGCGCCGCCGCGTGGACCGGGGTGGCGCGCACGGAGATCACGAGTTGACATCGCGGGTCGCCGCGGGTGCTAATTGTAGGCAACCGATGCCCCGGCCGCGGCCTCCTCGCCGCGACGAGACACCTGGCATCATCACCGGCTCATCCGCCGATCCTCATGAGCCCGCTCGCTCAGTTCGGGCGTCGCACGTACAATCGATCGGCGGATGCCTTCCCCCGTCATCCCCGCCCACGATCCTGGCCGTCCCGTCGCCTTCTCGCACGAGCCTGGAGCGTTCCCACCGGCCACATCCCCCCACCATCACCCAGGTACCACGGAGCAGGAGATCGCGCGTGCGCATCCTCGTTGTCGACGATGACCCCATCGGGAGCCGCATGCTGCACTTCCTCTTGACCGAGGAGGGCTACATTGTGGACGCCGTGGATGGCCCGCGCGGCGCGCTCGCGATGGTGGAGAAACACCCCCCGGATCTCGTGCTGCTCGACGTCAACATGCCCCAGACCAACGGCTTCGAGCTCTACAAGCGACTGATCGACCAGGAGTACGACATCCCCGTGATCTTCGTGACGGCCAAGGGCGAGCTGGACGAGCGCCTGCATGGCTTGAAAATGGGCGCCGACGACTACATCACCAAGCCGTTTCAGCCAGCCGAGCTGCTGGCGCGCGTGGAAGCCGTGCTGCGACGCTACCGCAAGGCGGCGCCGGGCGGTGTCCAGGTGGTGCGCGGCGGCGGCTTCGAGATCTACGTCTCGGAGCTGCGGGTCACCTTGCCAGACGGGCGTAACATCTATCTAACCCCCACCGAGCTGCGGGTCCTGATTGCCCTGGTGCAGCGCGTGGGCCAGGTGGTCTCGCGCGATGAGCTGCTGGCCAACGCCTGGAGCGACCATCAGGACGGCGAGACCAACGTCGTCGACGTGTACATCCGCCGCCTGCGCCGCAAAATCGAGCGCGACCCCTCGAATCCCGTCCACATCCAGTCCGCGCGTGGGCTTGGCTACAAACTGACCGGAAAGTGACCGCGATGGGTCCCGCCACATCGGCCTTCGATCCCGAATCCACCGGCACCGCTGGATCCCCCGCGGCCAGGGAAACCTCTGGGCGCGCACCGAGCGGCGCGCGTGCCGGCGCGATCGAAGACGCGCCCCTGGATGTGCCCTTGGACGCGCGGGCACAACGGCTGATCGCGTGCCTGAACGAGCTGGCGGCCGGGTGGGACGGCCGCGCCTCGCTGTCGCATGCCGCGGCGGCCACGATCCTCCACGCCTGCGCCGCCGACCACGTTGCCCTCTATCTGGCGGCCGGCCCAGTCTACGCGAATCCGGCGGCGGCGGGCGACAGCGGCGTGCGTGCGGGGCGCCTCCTGTTGGCGGGCATAGCGGTGCGCGACGAGGATGTCGAGCCCGATGAGACGCTGGGGCCGAATGTCGACCGCCGGCTGGGCCTGCGCGCCGCGGCGTGGACGGCCCTGGTGCGCGGCGAGCCGTGGCATCGCGAGATGGGGCGGTCGCGCGGGGGTGAAGCCGGTCACCGGGTTTCGCGGCGCGTGCTGGTCGCCATGCCGCTGGGCGGCGACAATCCTGATGCCGTGCTGGCGCTCGCCGTCGCCCCCAGCCACGCTGACACCGCGATCGCGCTGGTCGAGCGCGCCGCGCCAGCCGTGGGCGCGCTGGCGCGCCTGGCACGGCTCAGCCACGAGCTGGAGCGCGCCGACCGGCGTCACGCGCAGCTGCAGGAGACGTTCTCGCACAGCTCCGAGGCCATCCTGATGGTGGACCGCGACTACCACCTGGTGGAGCACAATCCCGCCTTCGCGGCGCTGCTCGGGGTGGAGGGCGGCGGCGCGTTGGGCCGTCACTGCTCTGAAGTGCTCACGTGCCGCGACGAGCGCGGCCAGGTCCTCTGCGGCACCCCCACCTGCCCACTGACGCGCGCCTTCGCCTCCGCCGATGGCGCGCCCTACCGCGAGGTGATCTGGCAGGCGGCGGGCGGGAAGAGCAAAGAGGTCTCGGCCAGCTTCGCCACCGTCCCCTCGCCGGACGGCCCGCGCGGGGTGATCATCGCGCGCGATATGACGCTGGTCAACGCCGCCAACCGCATGCGCGCGAACTTCATCTCGATGGTTTCCCACGAGCTGCGCACGCCCATCAACGCGATCAACGGCTTCCTGGAGATCGTGCTCGAGGGCCACGTGGGGAAGCTGACCGCGCGCCAGGAAGAGTTCCTGAACTACGCGCGGACGAGCACGCACCAGCTCATGACGCTGGTGGAGGACATCCTCTTCATCAGCCGGGCGGACACCGGCCAGTTCAAACTGCGCTTCGTGACCGTCGCCCTGCGAGAACTGGTGGCGCAGCTCTTCCAGAATTTCCAGGGCGAAGCGCGCGCCGCCGAGGTGGAGCTCCGGACGGACATGCCCGAGGACTTCCCGCCGGTCTACGTCGACGAGCTGCGGCTGCAACAGGTGCTGAGCAACCTGATTAACAACGCCATCAAGTTCACGCCACCAGGCGGCACGGTCACCGTCAGCGCCGCCGCCGTTCCCGGCTGGCTGCGCGTCGGGGTCGGCGACACTGGCGAGGGCATCCCCATCGAGGAGCAGTCGCGCATCTTCGAGCGCTTCTACCAATCGGAGTCGGCGGCGCAAGGGCGCGCGGGCGGCTATGGCCTGGGGTTGGCCATCGCCAAGCTGATCGTCGAGCAGCACGGGGGTCGCATCTGGGTGGATAGCCGTCCCGGCGTTGGGTCCACCTTCAGCTTCACCCTGCCGCCGCGCCCGCCCGCCTGACCCGCGCATGGCCTGACCCGCTTACAGATAGCACGGTGGACTACTGCCGCCACCCCGCAGGCGCGCGCTGGCCAGCGCTCCGTCGGCCGCCGCCGTGGCCACCAACGCGACCGGCGCGTCCGCGCCGAAGCCATCGTCATAGCCGAGCGCGCGGGCCAGCCCGCGTGAAGCGCCCGGCCCCACCAGCAGCATCACCGCGCGGTCATGCAGGCCATCCGCGTCCGCCGCGCCCATCACCGCACGCAGCAAGGGCACCGCCAGTGGTGCCGTCCTGCCCGCGCCGGGCTCCGAGTCGCGGCTCGCGCTGGCCTCCACGTCGGCCTCCGCCTCGGGATCCGTACCGGCGCCGGACTCCGCGCTCTTTGATTCCGGCACCCAGATCAGCAGCGCGTCGGCATCCAGCACCGCCGCTCGCCCCAGCGCGTCGGCCAGGCGTGTGCCCGCCGCCAGCCAGCGCACCCACAGCTCGCCGTAGCGCGCCAGCCCGGCGATCGGGCCAGCCGGCGGCTCACCCAGCGGCGTATCCAGACCCGCGCCCGTTGCCGCGCCCGCGGCCAGCGTGAGCCCGACCACCACCAGCGGCCGGCCAAGCTCCGCGCGCAGGAGCGCGTCCAGCGCCTCCGGCTCCAACGCCGCCATCTCCGGCTCCAACGCCGCCATCTCCGGCTCCATACCGCTCCTCGTCAGGCCGCGCCTGGGATGACGTCCGTTTTGCTGTCACGGGTGGGCCCGCTCCAGGCACTCCGCGGTCGCGTCGCGGCCATGGTGGCGGATGCCCAACCCATGGGCATGGGCAAGGCCATGTAGGCGATGCCATGTAGAAGTATTGACCCTACGCACGTTACACCAATGGGGAGTGGCGCCGCTACGGCGTTTGGCAGGCTAGGCGCCATGGTGGTATGGTACTATCCGCCCCACGCGCGCGGCCGGCGGCACGCTTCGAGCGGTCCCGGGCATGGCCGAGGACATTTGGGGAACGCGTCGAGGAAGGCGCCCGGAGCGCGACAGGCCGGCCGGGGAGGATGGAGGACGTGGTGATGGCATCGAGGAGCATCTATCGACTGGGCGCGCTGGCGCTCGCCGTGGTGTGCCTGGCGGGGTGGATCGCCCTGCTCGGCGCGCCGTCCGCCGCGGTGGGGGCAAGCCCGGCGCCAGCTCCTCACACGCGGGCGCTCGCGTCCGGCCGGCCCGCTGAGGCGGTGGCCTATGCGGGACCCGCCGTGGTGCGCGTCCTCACATACTACTATGGCACCACATCCAACTCCGGTCCGATTCCCGTCCCCGTGGCCTGCGCCGGGGCGGGTGCGCTCGTGGGCACGACACCCTCCAACTCGTTCAACTATGTGGTCACCGCCACCAGTGTGGTCAACCCCCAAACGCCCTGCCAGGGTGTCCAGGCCGCCTTCCAGCAGCTCAATGGCGTCGCCTCCCAGAGCTGGGGACTGGAGCGCATCGTTGTGACCCTGGGCGCCGCCTACACCGGCACCGCCGCCCAGCATCTCGGCGCCATCACCTATACCGTGGACCCGTCCGTGATCGTCACGACCGGCGGCCCGTTCAGCCCCAAGTTGGTAACCTTGCCGCTCACTCCGGCGAGCGGTGCCCCCAGCCACGATCTGCCGGTGCTCACACCGCCCCAGCCCTCGGATCCACCCGCCGGAACCGACCAGACCGTGGTCGACCTCGGCACGGCCGACGGCCAGCTCATCGCCCGTGACGCGTTGACCACCAGCGAGATCAGCGACACGCTCACCCCCGTGACCTTCGCGGCCGCGCAGCTCAATCAGGAGATCGTGCCCGCCGCCACCAAGCCTCCCACGCCCACCCCGCAATACGCGACGGTCGTGGGCGGCACACCCCTCCCGGTGCATACGCCCGCGACCGGCGGCCAGCCCACCACCACGGCGAGTGTCTACGCCGACGCGGTCAGCGCCGGGGCACCGGTGATCAACGACAACGGCGCGCTGGTCGGCATGGTGATCGTAAGCGGCAACACCCACGTCATCACCCCGCTCGCGCAGGTGGTGCAGGGTATTGGAGCCGTCTCGGGCAAGCGCGGCCCGCTGATGACCGGCTGGAGCCAGGGCCTCACGTCCTTCTACGCGAGCCCCGCCGACTTCGCGGGCGCGACGACCGCATTCACCACGCTCACCACCTCGGATCCGGACTTCGCGGGCGTCGGGGCGTATCTGACGGCCGCCGAGCACAAGACCACCGCCGTCGCCGGCTCTGTCCCGTCCCCGGTACCGACGACCACGGCGACCTCGCCGGGGTCCGGCTTCCTCTCCCGCTATGGCAGCCTCCTGATCGTCGGGGTCGTGGGCGTGCTGGTCCTGCTGCTGCTGCTCGCGGTGGCCTATCTCTTCCTGCGCCGGCGCGGTGACCGTCCCGGTCCGGGTGGCCGGCCGATGGGCAGTGCGCCGCCCTCGCGCCCGGTCCGCGGGCCCGGAGGCGCCCCGAGTGGTCCCGCGGCGGACGTGGCGTTCGCGCGCCCCGCCGCGCCGTCGCGCCCCGCGCCGTCCGCGTGGTCTTCCCCAGTCGGCTCTCCCCCCGTTGGCTCTCCCCCAGTCGGCTCTCCCCTGGCGGGCGGCCCGGTGTCCTCCCGGCCAATGGGCGCGCCCGCTCCCGGCTCCGTGCCATTGGGCGCCACCATCGAGAACGCGCAAACCGAGCGCATGCCAGCCGCCGCATCGGTGGGCGCGGTCACCATTGGGCGCGGCGCGAATCTGGTGCCGCAGGCCTCGGGCCTCACGGACCCCGGACGCAAGCGCGCCGGTGGTCCCAACCAGGACAACATCCTGGCCATCACCGGGATGCGCCTGATGAACGGGCGCCCCCAGTCGTACGGGCTCTTCATCGTGACCGACGGCATGGGCGGCCATACGCATGGCAACGATGCCAGCCGCCTGACCATCGAGATCGTCTCGGGCCATGTGGTGCCGGCCCTCACCAGCGGCCAGCCCCTGGATGGCGATGCGCTCACCACGCTGCTGCGCGAGGGGATCACGCACGCCAATGCCGAGCTGCGCAATCTCAATCTGAACAAGGGCGGCGACATGGGCACCACCATCACCGCCGCGCTCGTGGTAGGTGATGTCGCCCACGTCGCCAATTGTGGTGACAGCCGAACCTATCTCCTCAACCCCGAAAGCGGCCTGAGCCGCATCACCACCGATCACTCGGTGGTGGCCAGTCTCGCCTCGGCGGGAGTCATCCAGCCCGACGACGTCTACACCCATCCCCGCCGCAACCAAATCTATCGCAGCCTCGGTGGCCAGCATGAGGATAGCGCCGTGGACTTCTTCCATGTGCCGCTGCAGGCGGGTGATCGTCTCTTGCTCTGCTCGGACGGCCTCTGGGAGATGATTCGCGACCCCGAGATCGATAACATCCTGCGCACCAACGCCGACCCGCGTCAGGCGACGCAGGTGCTGGTCCGCGAAGCGAACAACAACGGTGGCGAGGACAACATCAGCGTCATCGTGGTGCGCATGCTCGACGACCCCACGGCGCACCCGGCGCAGCCCGGCATGCGGGTGGTCGCTGGGCCATAGGGTAGCGAGCCCGGCGTGGCATGACCCGTGCGGTGGCTTGGGATTTTCACCGGCCGCTCATGAGCGGCCGGTGATGCCATCGGCGCGAGCGTGGCCATGCCCCGCGCATCCGGAGATTCCGGCGCCGCGGATGCTGTGGCCGCCGGCAACCGTCTCGACCGCTCCAGGAGGCACTCCCCCATGACGACACAGGCTGTCTCACACCGCATCGCGACGCTGCGCGCGGGCGCGCCGGTCCTCGAGTTTCTCACCGCCTCGCCTCAGGCGCGCCGCCAGAACGACCCGGACGCCGCCAACTTCATGGTGGGCAACCCGCACGACCTGCCGCTGCCTGAGTACGTGGCGGCGCTCCAGCGCTGGAGTGTGCCCCAGGACAAGGATTGGTTCGCGTACCGGCACAACGACCCGGGCGCCCAGGTGGTCGTGGCTGAGACCCTGCGCGCGCGTCATGGCATGCCCTTCGCATCTGAGGATGTCATCCTGACCAATGGCGCCACGGGCGGGATTGCCGCGGCGCTGGGCGCGGTGGTGGACCGCGGCGACGAAGTGATCTTCCTCTCCCCGCCCTGGTTCTTCTATGAGACCTACATCCTCGGCGCCGGCGCCGTCCCAGTGCGCGTCAAGGTGGACCTCGCCACCTTTGACCTCGACGTGGACGCCATCGCCGCCGCTATCACCGCGCGGACGCGCGCGATCATCGTCAACTCACCGCACAATCCCACCGGCAAGATCTATCCGCCAGAGACGCTCGAACGCCTCGCCGCCGTGCTCACCGCGGCCTCCGCACGCAACGGCCGCCCGATCTACCTGCTCTCCGACGAGGCGTATTCGCGCATCCTCTACGATGGACACACATACCCCAGCCCCACCAGATTCTATCCCGCTTCCTTCCTCATTTACACCTATGGCAAGACGCTGCTCACACCGGGTCAGCGCCTCGGCTACGTCGCCCTCCCACCGAACATGCCAGACCGCGAGGAGGTGCGCGGTGCCCTGCAGGTCTCGCAGTTCACCACCGGCTATGCCGTAGCCAACGCGCTGCTCCAGCACGGGCTGGCCGACCTCGAAGCCCTGTCGATTGACATCGGTCACCTGCAAACCAGGCGCGATCGCATGGTCGCCGCGCTGCGCGACATGGGCTACGACGTCCACGTGCCCGAGGGTACGTTCTACCTGCTGCCGCGCTCGCCCTGGCCGGACGATCGCGCGTTCGCCGACCTGCTGCTCACCCACGATATTCTGGTTCTACCGGGGACATGGGTTGAGCTGCCAGGCTATTTCCGCATCTCGCTCACGGCCAACGACGCGATGATCGACCGCGCGTTGCCCGGCTTCGCGGCGGCGGCACGGCAGGCCGCAGCGGGCGCGCCGGCCGGAGCGGCAGCTCAGACAGGCGCCAGTGCGGGCGCGTAGGCGCGGCGCCAAGCGCGTCCACGTTCTCCTCTTCGCGACCACGTTCCGCAAACCAACCTAAGCGTCCTGAGGTTCCCGGGCCGGCGCGATCTCCACGAGATTGCTGTGGAAGGTGCTCTGGCCCGCGAGGTCGGCCAGCGCGTCCGAGGTGGTCCAGTTGACATTGCGGCCGCCGGCGCCGTATTGCGGCCAGGGACCCTTGGGCGAGACCACCACCCCGCGCCGGACGCCCGTCGTCAAGCGGGCGCGCAGCCGCACCCACCCACGCGCGCTGCGCACGTCCACCTCCGCGCCGTCGGCGATGCCACGCGCGGCGGCATCAGCGGGATGGATCTCGACGTGGGGCTCGCCCTCCTTCGCCAGCAGCACCGGGACATTCGCCAGGCTGCTGGAGACATAGTGGTGCGCCGCGCCGGTGAGCAGCACCAGCCGCCCATCGCCGGCCGCGGGGTCGTCCGTGTGGCCGGCGAATTCCGCCGGGGGCTGGTAGTCGGGCAGCGGGTCCACCCCGTGCGCCGTCATGGCGTCGCAGCGCAGCTCCACCTTGCCCGACGGCGTGGCGAAATGGCCGTCGGCGAAGGGCACCTCGGTCTCTGGCGTGAAGCGCAGCGCCACCGTCCCCTCTGCCCGCAGCCGCTCCAGCGTGATGCCTTCCAGCAGGGGATTGTGGGCGCGCGTCGCGTCCACCACTTCGGCGATGACCGCTTCGGCGTCCTGGCGCAGCCAGGGCTCGTCGTAGCCCAGCGCCCGCGCCAGCAGGCGCATCACGTCCCAGTTGCTCTTCGCCTCGCCCAGCGGCGCGATGGCGGCGTGATTGTACTGAAGATGCCGGTGTCCGTATGGCTTGTGCAGATCCACCTGCTCCAGCTGGCTCGTGGCCGGCAGCACGAGATCGGCGTAGCGCGCCGTGTCGGTCATGAAGAGGTCGTGAACGACGGTGAAGAGGTCCTCACGCTCCAGGCCGCGCACGGTCAGACTGGCGTTGGGCGCCGAGGCGACCGGATTGGCGCAGAAGACGTAGAGCGAGCGGATCGGCGGGTCGCTCACTTCGCCGGTGAGCGCGGCCCCAAGCCGGTTCATGTTGACCGCGCGCGGTGTCGGCGGGCACTCGCTCGCGTGGCCGACCGCCTCGGCATCCCAGCGGACCCAGCCGCTCATGCTGTAGAAGAGACCGCCACCGCGCACGCCGTACTGGCCTACCACGGCGGGCAGGCACGCCAATGCCCGCGCCGTCTGGCCGCCGTTGCCGTGGCGCTGCACACCGTCGGCGAACTTGAGCAGGGCGGGTTTGGTGGTGGCGTAGCGCCGCGCTAGGGCCACGATGGTCTCTGCCGGCAGCCCGGTGATGGCTGCCACATGCGCTGGTGGATACGCCAGCGCACGCTCGCGCAGCGCGCGCCAGCCGATCGAATGCGCCTCCAGCCATGGCTCGTCATGCAGGTCCTCGGCGAAGAGCACGTGCATCAGGCCCAGCGCCAGCGCCGCGTCCGTCGCCGGCCGCGGCTGGATGTGCTCGTCGGCCGAACGCGCCGTGATCGTGCGGCGCGGGTCGATCACCACCACTCGGGCGCCGCGCCGCTGCGCCTCGCGCAGGATTGGCATCACATGTGGATTCGTGCTCGCCGGGTTGTGCCCCCAGATGAGGATCAGGCGACTGTGGAGGAGGTCCGTCGGGTCGGGTGCCAGGCGCCCCCCGATCGTCGTCTCCACCGCCAACTCCGCCGCCGCGCCGCAGATCGAGCGCTCCAGCCCACTAGCCCCCATCCGGTTCCAGAGCCGCCCGTTGGTGACGCCGAGCTGGACCATCCCCAGCGTCCCGCTGTAGGAGTATGGCAGGATGGCCGCCGCGCCGTCCGTCGCCATGATGGCGCGCCAGCGGTCGGCGATGGTGGCGATGGCCTCGTCCCAGCCGATGCGCTCCCAGCGGTCCTCGCCCTTGCGGCCGGCCCGCCGCAAGGGATAGAGCAGGCGGTCCTGATGGTAGACGCGGTCCAGGTATGGGCGCACCTTGGCGCAGAGCCAGCCCTGGGTGACGGGATGATCGGGATCGGCGGAGAAGCGCACCGCGCGCCCGTCGCGCACCTCGGTCACCACCGCGCAGGTGTCCGGGCAGTCGTGCGGGCACGCCCCCCGCACCAGGTGGATCTGGTCGGACCGTGTCTCGTCTGGCTGGGTCTCGCTCAGCGCCATCGCGTCACCTCCACCATCCCGCGGAAACGTGGTCCGCTATGGACCAGCGCAACTGGACCGCCGTGCGTGGCCATCCGTCCCAGGTACGGGTATGGGCCCCAAGTATACCATTGCGCGGCCAGACCGCCCCGCCCTTCCGGTCGCGGGCGCAACCGGCGTATAGGTGAGGATGAGCATGGTGGAGCGACCGGACTACATCACGCGCCAGCGATAATTGGTG
>JANWHL010000189.1 GCA_025450405.1 Ktedonobacterales bacterium | reverse complement strand
TGAGCACGAATGAGTCCAGTGGACTCTCGGCTGACCGACGTGAGCACGTCATAACGGCTGCCCTCGCTCTGGCCCAACACTGGGAGGGGATTCGAGCAAGTCCAGACGACGTGTGCCGTGTCGAGCCGGTGGTCCCACTGGAGGGAATATAGGAAGGCGGGCAGTGGACACCCATTCAGCATCCCGTCTGGCAGTGGCAAGTATATATCGCGGCGAAAGCCCCGCCAAACGCACGGCCGACCTGCTACCTGGTGGACGTGGAAGCACTAGCTGGAACGCCAGTGGGCGTGAACATCCGGGTGGTCCCTGCTGGTGAATGCAAATAGACCAGCTGACAGCCGCTGACGCCATCGGTCAGATCATCAGATCATATGCGCCGCACCCTGGCAACGGCCCGAGGACTACGCGAACCGATTCCACAAATCGCCACCTTCACCCAGCGTTTCTTTGCCCGCTAGGTAGGCTGTGCGCCAAGCTCGCTCGCCCGACGCTCGGCTTCCTGTGCCTCGGGATCACGCCCAAGGGCGCGGAGCACTGTGGCACGGTTGTTCCAGGCGTCGGCATCTCCCGGGTCCACCGCTGACGCATGGTCGTACGGCACGAGCGCCTCATGGTAGCGTTTCAGGGCCTTGAGGGCCTCGCCTATGTTTTACCAGGCGAACACGCAATTCGGGTTCAGGCTCAGCGCGCGGTGGCACGCGTTGATTGCGTTGCGGCATCACATGCCGAGTGGGCACCGGTGTATGACCGAGTGCTGTTCTCTCCCACGCAGCCTCCTTCGATGTCTCTTTCACGACAAGTCCAGCGTGCCACGTGGTACCGCTGAGGTCATTCAAGGTCGCGGTTGGCGGGCGCGGCTGGCGGTTGAAACCGCGGCTAAGGGCCGACGGCCGCGAAGTCCACCGGCGTGGACGGGGATTCGACGAACAGTGAAT
The DNA here is from genome assembly GCA_025450405.1 of Ktedonobacterales bacterium. Classification (GTDB taxonomy): domain Bacteria; phylum Chloroflexota; class Ktedonobacteria; order Ktedonobacterales; family JADMIN01; genus JANWHL01. Next base: position 7,377 of record JANWHL010000189.1, on the reverse strand, counting down.
GACCCTGGTGGTACCGTTGGGTCTCTTTACGGTAAGCCGGGGGCGGTGGTACACTGTGCGGGAGACAGAGCGTGGGTGCATAAAACCTGCGCTGTGAGACGACCTCTAGAGCACTGTTCTCGCCCTTTGAGAGCACTGATATCAATCAGACGACACGTGCGAGATAGGGACCGCTGGAGGGAGTCGAATGTTGCAGCGGCCTGTGCCGATGCGACACTAGCCCGCCGCTGTAGCTCAGGGGACAGAGCACTGGTCTTCGGAACCAGGTGTCGGGGGTTCGAATCCCTCCAGCGGTACCCATCTCGCCCGGCGGTCATAGCCGGGCGATGTTTATGTGGTCGCCAACCGCTCGTAGGTCAGCCGGAGCCCCTCCAGGATGATGTTGAGGTTGACCAGGTCGATGCACGGCGTCACTTCGGCCATCACGGGCGCCAGGCCCCCATGCGCGATCACCTTCGCCGCCGCGCCGCCCTCCATCTCGCCGCGAAGACGCGCCACCAGGCCCTCTACCAGCCCGACGTGTCCGAACACGATCCCCGACCGCATGCAATCGGTCGTGTTCTTGCCCAGGGCGTGAGGCGGCGGGGCCAGCTCCACCTGATACAGCCGCGAGGCCGCCCGCGTCAGCGCCTCCGCGGAGATACTCAGACCCGGGGCGATCGCTCCGCCGAGGAAGTCGCCCGCCGCCGAGACGCAATCGAAGCTGGTGGCCGTGCCAAACTGGATGACAATCGCCGGACCGCCATAGAGCTGGTGGGCCGCTAGCGCGCTCAACATGCGGTCCGCCCCGGTCTCCCAGGGGTTGTCCACCAGCAGGCGAATGCCCAGGTTGGTGGAGTGTGTCACGACGATGGCGCCGCGGTCGAGATAGCGCTGGGTCAGCTCCTGAAAGACGGGAGTGAGCGACGGCACGACGCTCGCCATGATCGCGGCGTCGATGTCTTCCAGGCGCAGGCGGGCGTGACGCATCAGCTCCGCCAGGAGCATGGCGTACTCGTCGGCGGTCTTCTCGCGCTCGGTGGCGATGCGCCAGCGCGCCAGTAGCTCGCCGCTCCCGCGGGGGTAGAGGCCGAGCTTGATGCCCGTGTTGCTGAGATCGATGGCGAGCAACAGGTGCTCGCGCTCGCGCGTTGGCATGGCTCGTAAACTCCTCGCTGAGTCCGACGGGCGCATTGTGGCGGTTGCCAGGCGGCTGAAGTTGCCAGGCGACGGGTCTCCCCCAGAGACCCTCTGAAGACGCACCTGGAAGAAGCCAGGCGCCTGAAGACGCACCTGGAAGCCTTTGGCTACGAAGGCCACCTACGTGGCCTATCCGGAGATTGCAGACTTTGGCCACCGGCGTGGCCTGGGCGGCGATGGAATGCCAGGGCCACGCAGGTGGCCCTGGCGGACATGGTACCACTCGGCGGGCTCAGTCTTCGGCCGCGGGCGTGGGGAAGCCCGCCAGCGCGCGGATGCCCGCGATGTTGCCGGCGTGCAGGAACCCATGGGCCAGGGCGTCGGCGATGGCGTCGAGCGCGCTGAGCCGCTCGCCCCAGGGCAGATCGAGCTCGCGGTCCAGCGCGCCTGGATCGAGGCCTTCGATGAGCGCGTCCACCCGCGCCCGCATCCCGTCGAGGGCCGCCAGCAGGTCCGCGACGGTCTCCGTCGTCGCCTCGGACACGTCAGCGGTTGCCATTGGCGCGTCCATTGTCGCCTCGTCCCGCCAGAGACCCATCGCGGCCGCCGTGGCGGCCTCCACCACACCGGCGTACGCATGCCGCGCGACCATGGCGAGGGGGCGCTCATCGATCGCGGGCGCGCGGGCGTGGAGTCGCTGGCGGTCGAGGTCGTAGAGCAGCACGGTCAGCGCGGCGCCGAGCCGTTGATTCAGCGCCAGTAGCGCCGCGCGGCCATCCGCCGCTCGCGGTGGCATCGGTGATGTCGTGCTCATCGCCGCCGCTCCTCCCTTGGTCTCTGCTTTGCCCGCGCTGGTGTTGACTGGTGGCGTCCTGTGGCTGTTGCGGTGTGGCTGGCGCCCCGCGCTCGCCCGCTTTTTGGCATTGTAGGCCAGCCGCTGGCCGCGATCAAGCCGTCGTGGCACCCTGGCAGGGCCATTCAACGATGGCGGCGGGCGCGTGCGCCGGCGCAGCACGGGCGGGGTGACGACCGAGGGCGAGCGTCGCGGGTGGGGAAGGATGCTGCATTGAAGTTCCGCGCATAATCATGCTGGCGGCGGGGTGTGGAGACCTGAAAATGGGATCGGCCATGGGGGACGGTAGCGGTTTGGCGAAGATACGGAATTGAAGTTCCGCGTGTAATCCTGGCTGGCAAGCGGCGCTTGCGCGAGGGCCGGCGTCGGCACAACCATCGGGCGATAATCGAAGAAAGCGAACGGACGGCGCGGTGTCAGCGCCGGGGTTGAACATGTCGCGAGGCGGCGGCTCGGCCCTGGAGCCATTTTCGGGGGATTGGCCTTTCATTGGGCACCTGTGCCTTGACGCGGCCGCGGGCGGCGTGTCACACTGCGGGCGGAGCAGCCATGTACCGCCGCATGCCCAAAGGCATCAGCACGAGCAACAAGCACCACGATCAACCTTCATCATGATGGAGACGCCGATCGGGAGTAGTAGGCGCACGCCGCCCCCTCCAGCGAGCCGGGAGAGTGAGAGCCGGCGCGGGCACCCGCCGAACCGACCCGTGAGTCGCGATCGAGAACCTGATCGCCGCCGTCCCAGCGGACGCGTGGCAACCGGAAAAGGTCGCCGGAGGTCCCCCGTTATCGCGGGACGCCGCGACGCGAAGTCACCCGTCCCCGCCAAGGGGCGGGGCGGCCGGCGGCGCGGACTGAGTGGGTGTCGGCGCGCGGAATGAGCACGCCACGCGGACGCCCGAGCGAGGTGGTAGCGCGGGAAGCCAGTAACCCGCCCTCGGAGTCATGGACTCGAGGGGCGGGCTTTTTGTTGGGTTGTTGGGACGCGATCGCGACATGTTCGAATGCCGCGTGTGCTTTGCGGGCTGGGCATGCGCCGTGCCCGGGTGAACGCATGAGCCGGGCGCGGGGTGCGCCAGAAAGGGACGTGGAGACTATGAGTGTGGACGAGGACACGGGAGCCAGCGGCGAGGCCCGATTCGTCGAGGAACTGGCCGACAAAGACGACTTCTCGCAGTGGTACCAGGACACGGTGCGTAAGGCGGAGATGGCTGAGGACTCGCCCGTCCGCGGCTGCATGATCATCCGCCCGTACGGGTACGCGATATGGGAGAACGCCCAGCGCGGGATCGACGACCGGATCAAGGCGACCGGCCACGAGAACGCCTATTTTCCGCTGTTCATTCCGGGGAGCTTTCTGCAGCGCGAGGCCGAGCATGTGGAGGGGTTCGCGCCCGAAGTGGCGTGGGTGACCCGCGCGGGGTCGGAGGAGCTGGCTGAGCCGCTCGTGGTGCGGCCGACGTCCGAGACGATCATCGGACATGCCTATGCCCGCTGGGTGCAGAGCTATCGCGATCTGCCGCTGCTGATCAACCAGTGGGCCAACGTCGTCCGCTGGGAGAAGCGCACGCGGCTCTTCCTGCGCACGTCGGAGTTCCTCTGGCAGGAGGGTCACACCGTCCACCGGACTGAGGACGACGCCGAGCGCGAGACCCTGCTGATCCTCCACCAGGTCTACCAGGACTTTGTGGAGCGCGAGCTGGCGATGCCAGTGATCCCTGGCCTGAAGTCGGATAGCGAGCGTTTCGCCGGGGCGCTGCGCACATACACGTTGGAGGCCATGATGGGAGACGGCAAGGCACTGCAGGCCGGCACGTCCCACAATCTCGGCCAGAACTTCGCGCGCGCCTTCGACATCAAGTTTCAGGACGCTGACGGCCAAGTGAAGATCGCCTGGACGACGAGCTGGGGCATGAGCACGCGCATCATCGGGGCGCTCGTCATGGTACACGGCGACGCGTCGGGTCTGCGCCTGCCGCCGCGCGTGGCGCCCACCCAGGCGATCATCGTGCCGATCTGGCGCAAGGAGGCCGAGCGCGAAGCGGTGGCCGCCGTGGTGGCCGAGGTCGAGGCGACGCTGCGCGCCGCCGGGGTGCGGGTCAAGGCCGATTGGCGCGAGGAGCGGCCCGGCTTCAAATACAGCCACTGGGAGCTGCGCGGCGTGCCTCTGCGCATCGAGATCGGCCCGCGCGACGCCCAGAAGGGCGAGGTGGTCCTGGTGCCGCGCACCGACCGCACCGCCAAGGAGTCCGTCGCCGTGGGCGAGCTCGGCAGCCGCGTGCCCGCCCTGCTCGACGAGATCCAGCGCGCGCTCTACGACCAGGCCGTGGCCTTCCGCGCCAGCCGCACCTATCGCGCGAGCAGCTTTGATGAGCTCGCCGAGCGCATGGCCGACCGTGAGCATCTGGGATTCGTGGAGGCGTGGTGGTGCGGGGATGCCGCGTGCGAGGCGGAGGTGAAGACGCGTACGCAGGCGACGATTCGGTGCCTGCCGCTCGACCAGCCCGGCGGGTCCGGAGCATGCGTCCGCTGCGGTAAGCCGGCGGCGAAGTGGGCGGTCTTCGGCAAGGCGTATTGACGGCGGATTGACGGCGGGTTGACGGCGGATTGCGGACGAGTTTGCCGTGGCCCTTGACAGAGGTCCGGGGTATCAGTACAATTTACTCCATCAAGAAAATTTGATGGAGTAAATTCAATGGATGACAACGACATCCCTGAGGTCTACAACATCGAGACCGTGGAGCAACTGCGCGCCGTCGCCGACGAGCTGCGCATGCGGATTGGGAGCGCCCTCGAACGCCGCGCCATGACGGTGACCCAGCTCGGCGCCCTGCTCGAAGAGCCCCCGGCCAAGATCCACTACCATGTACGCGAGCTGGAGCGGGTGGGGCTGCTCCGGCTCGTGGCCACCCGTGAGAAGGGCGGCATTCTCGAAAAGTATTACCGGACCGTCGCGCGGAACATCAACGTCCCCGGCACCATTCTGCGCGGCATGACCCCCGACGAGGGCGCGGCCGCCGCCAACGAACAACTCCAGCTGATCAATCAGGGCTTCCTGCGCACCCTCACCGACGGCATCCGCCGGCAGGCGTTCGAAGCTGACGCGGCGCCCATGATCGGAATCACAACCGAGCATGTGTGGCTCACGCTCGACGATGCCAAGCGCCTGGGGGCGGCGATGCGCGCGTTGTTCGATCCATACAGCGAGCCACGCGGCAGCGCGGGAGAGCGTGCGGTTACCTACAACCAGATCGTTTACGAGACGCATACGCCCGCCGCCGAACGCCTCGCTGACAGTGGCGTCGGCACGAGTGCGGACGCCGATGATGACGCCGCGGCATCCCCCAGCGCCGCGACATCCGCCCGCCCGCTCGCCCGCGCCAAGCCCGGCGCCAGGCGCTCGTTCGTCGCCGGACTCACCGCTTACTCGCGCAAGGACCTGGAGCAAGTGGTGGCCGAGGGCAGGCCGCTTGACCTCACCGTCATGGGCTACTGCAGCTTCGCACGCGACATCCCCGCCGAGCTCGCAGATCGCGCCATCGCGCGTTTCCACCATCGCGGTGTCCTCTTTGCCTCGCCCGCTGTGCGCGAGGTGCTCAAGCGCAAGGAGGGATAGTCGCCGCCAGGCGATGGGTCTCCCCCAGAGACTCTCTGAAGACGCGACGGGCGTCTACCGGACGCCCCTACCAAGCATCCGGCTACGAAGGCCACCGAGGTGGCCTAGGCAGAGATGGAGTCCCAGGGCCGCCCGCCTTCGCGCCCCTCGAGATGTCTTGCTGGTACTCGTCTCAGGAGGACCCCCATGGACGACCAGACGCGAACACCCGCGACCGCGCCGACCAGACCCGCCAAGGTCGGCTTGCTCATCAATCGCAACTTCGCGCTCCTGTTTTTTGGCGGCACGATCTCCATCGTGGGCGATTATGTCTTCAACACCACGCTCGTGCTGTGGATCGCGGCGGTCCTCCTCAAGGGCCAGGCGATCGCGCCGCTCGCCGTCAGCGGCGGCCTGGTCGCCGCCGCCCTGCCGGTGCTGCTGATCGGGCCGGCCGCCGGGGTCTTCGTCGACCGCTGGGACAAGCAGCGCACCATGCTGGCGATGTTCCTCGTCCAGGCCGTCGCGGTGGTGCTGCTGCTCTTCCTGGCTGGCCTCGTGCGGCTGCCGCTGCCCGCCTCGCTCAACATGCTGCCGTTCGCGCAGGGCAGTCATCCGCCCGTATCCTGGACGCTCGGGGCGATCTATGCGGTCGTGTTCGTCGTCTACGCCTGCAATCAATTCGCGAATCCCGCCGCCATCGCGCTGATCGGCGACGTGGTCGAAGAGCCGCTGCGCCCGCGCGCGACAGGTCTCGATCAGGTCGCGTTCGCGCTGGCCGCGATCATCGGGCCGCCGGTGGCGGCGCCGCTGCTCTTCAGCTTTGGCGTCCAGTGGGCCGTGGTGATCGACGCCCTGTCGTTCGTCGTGGCGTACGTCGTGGTGCTGGCCATGCGTGCGCCCAAGTCCGCCTCCAGTGTGGCGCCGGGCCAGCGCGGGCACTTTCTGCGAGAGCTGTTCGCCGGCATCCGCTTCTTCGCCGGAAATCGGGTCCTGCGCACGCTTGGTCTGGTTGGCTCGCTCGTCTTCCTCGCCGCTGGCGCGCTCAACGCCCTCGACTTCTTTTTCTGGGTGGGGAATGTCCATGGGCCGGTCCAGCTCTATGGGTTTGTGGGCGGGGCGCTGGCGTTCGGCGTCCTGCTGGGTGCGGCGCTCGCTAGCGCCTTTGTGCCGCGCATCGGCCTGGAGCGCACGGTGTGGCTCACCTTCGTCGCGCTGGGCGTGCTCGTGCTGGTCTGGTCGCGCATGACGGCCTATGTCCCGGCGTTGGTGGTGATCTTCCTGGTGGGCATCCCGCAGGCGGCGCTGAACGTGGCCATCAGCCCGCTGATGCTCCAGGTGACGCCGCGTGAGCTCGTCGGGCGGGTGACAGCCATCCTCGTCCCCCTTGTCAACATCTCGAACCTGATCTCGCTGGCGCTCGCCGGCTACCTGGCCAGTACGGTTCTCGCGGGCTTCAACACGGATGTCCTGGGCGTCCATTTCGGGCCGATCGACACCATCTTCGGCGTCGCGGGGATCCTCTGCATCATCGGGGGTATCTACGCGCTGATGAATCTGCGGGCCGCCCCGAAGGCCGCCGCGGGCGGCGGAGGCACGGCGCCCACTCCCGCCGGCTCTCCGGTGGGCTCGTGCGTGGATTGTGTGCGGGCCGCGGGTCCTCACCCCCCAGCCCCCCCTTAATTACGATGGCGAGGGGGAGGCGGAAGGAGGGCCGCGATGGCGAGGGATGACCTTCAGCCCCCCGGGGCCCCGCCCCCCCCCCCCCCCCCCCCCCCCCCCGGGGGGGGGGGGGGGGGGGGGGGGGGGG
>JANWHL010000188.1 GCA_025450405.1 Ktedonobacterales bacterium | reverse complement strand
CGGACCGCCGCTTCCGCCCATCCATCCTTATCCACCAGGGATGTGGATAAGTCAGAATTGTGTGGATAAGTCCCCGATCACCATTGCGGGTCGCGCCCCAGATCCCACCCGGGCGCGACATTGTCGCGCCTGAGCGCTTCCCCCCCCGGTTAGCCCCAAATGGTTGGCAGATAATGGGCACCCATGCCGACGGCCAGTTCGCCGCCGTGGTGCATGTCGTGGCGGAGTACGTGCCAGATGATCCACTGGCGCGTGCTGGGACCGAAGACCTGGCGCTCCGCTTCGGTCAGCTCCGCTGGCGGGGCGAAGACGTGCGCGAGGTCGGCGACAGTCCAGCGGCCCAGGGTCTTCTCGATCATGCCCCAGGTGGCTTCGAGCCCGGCGACCAGCTCCGCGGTCGTGTGCACGGATACTCCCGCCTCTTCCTCTTCCCAGTGCATGTAGGAGGCCACCTCGGGGTTGCCCTCGCCCATCCACAGATCGAACCACCAGATCCGGTCGTTGATGATGTGCTGGACGAGCATCCCGATGGGCCAGTGTGTCGGCGCCACGGGCAGTGCCAATTGCTCGGGCGTAAGTGGCGTGACAGCCTTCACCAGGTCGCGCTGAAAGCGGTCCCAACCCGCAGAGACAGCGGCGAGTGGCAGCGCTTGCCCGGTCACGGCGCCAGCATCGGTGACTTCGGTGGTTTCAGTCATGGTTGTGGGTCCTCCAGAGAGTAGTGGTCCGCCAATTTGACGGATCATGAGTGACTTCTTGTCCGGCCCAGGGCTGGCGGAAAGTACCGCCCCGATCAGTCCTCCTCTAGCCCAACCACCAGCGTAAACGGTGCGCGCACTCGCCCCAGCACCACCCGCACCACGCGCTCGTAGCGCCGCTGCCATACTGACCACCCCGGCGGCTCGTCCGGGTCGGACTCCATCCGTGGTGGGCTGGCGAGACCGCTCCCCGCTCCCGTTGGAGCGGGGGAGGGGCTGGGCGACGGCAAGCCACTGGTGGCCGGGAGGTCGCGCTCGTCCAGGCGTACGCTCGTTGGGCGCGGACCGACGGTGGGGGCGCTCATGGGGAGATGGAGCTCCACAACCCAGGCATGCGCGCCGGGATCGTACGCCCCGTCGGGCGCTTCCGCGCGCACCTCAATCTGGCCCGGATCGCGGCCGGCGAAGAAGCGCGTCGTGCGTGTCGCTCCGGCCTGGTAAGCCGTAGTGGCGCCATCGTCCTGGTAGAGCGCGCCGTCCGCGTGGCTCCCCGAACCACCGAGGAAGCACGCCAGCGTGATGGGGTCGGTGTCGCGCTCCTCGGTGTGCTGGAGGACTGGCCCGAGCGGAGTGATCGCGCCCTCACGCGCGTAGAGCGGGAGCAGATCGAGCGGCGCGGCCACGGTCGCGCGTGCCGGACCGGTCTGGCGCTCGCCGGTCCACCAATCTACCCAGTTGCCGGTAGGGAAGTAGACCGCCCGCTCGTCGGTGTGCTCGGTCAGGACGGGCGCGGCCAGCAGGGCATCGCCGAGCAGCAGTTCGTCGTCCAGCGCGGCGGCCGCCGGATCCGCCGGAGAGGCGTAGGCCAGCGCGCGGGCAATGGGCGCGCCCTCGGCGGCGGCGCGCTCGAAGAGGGTGTAAAGGTAGGGGAGGAGGCGATAGCGCAGCTCGATGGCGGCGCGGCAGATGGCCTCGACCGGCTGGCCAAAGGCCCACGGCTCCTGCGCGTGGGTGTCGCGGGCGCTGTGGTTGCGGAAGAACGGGAGGACCGCGCCGAGCTGGGTCCAGCGCGCGAGGAGCTCGCCGGAGGTGTCGCCCCAGAAGCCGCCGACGTCGGCGCCGCAGAACGGCACACCGGAGAGGCCCAGCCCCAGGCACATGCGCAGGGCCAGCGCAAGGTGGGGCCAGATGCCGCTGTTGTCGCCGGTCCAGACGGCGGCGGAGCGCTGGATGCCGGCGGTGCCGGCGCGAGTCAGCACGAAGGGGCGCTCGCCGGGGCGCAGATGTTCCAGGCCGGCGCGGCTGGCGGCGGCGATCTGTTGCCCATAGGCGTTGTGGAATGCGGCGTGGGGAATCGTGGGCCCGTCGGCGCCGCCGCCGCGGTGGACGACATCTGGGGCGATGGTGGCTTTGCCGACGGTGCGCGTGGGGGTGACCGACGCGACGAGTGAGGGCTCGTTCATGTCGTCCCAGATGCCCGCCACGCCGGCATCCGTGAGGGCGCGGTGGCGCTCGCCCCACCACGCGCGGACGTGCTCCTGGCTGACATCGGGGAAGACGCACTCACCCGGCCAGACCCGGCCCCGGTAGAGCGCGCCGTTGGGATACCGGCAGAAGGCGTCGCGGGCCAGGCCATCGGCGTACGTTGGGTCGGTGGGGTCCACCTTGACGCCCGCGTCCACAATGGGCACGACCTTGAATCCCTCCGCGCGCAGGTCGGCCAGCAGGCGGGCGGGATCGGGGAAGCGGCGTGGATCCCACGTGAAATCGCGATAGCCGTCCATATACTCGATGTCGAGGTAGAGGACATCGCAGGGGATACGTCGGGCGCGGAACTCGCGGGCAACAGCGCGCACGTAGTCCTCGGGATAATAGCTCCAGCGGCTCTGCTGGTAGCCCAGTGCCCAGCGCGGGGGCAGGGTCATGTGGCCCGTCAGGTCGGCGTAGCGGGCGAGTACGGCGGCCGGGGTGGGGCCGGCGAAGACGTAGTAGGTCAGGTCGCCGCCGGCGGCACCAAACGTCAGGCGCTCTGGGCTCATGGCGCCGGCATCCAGCGCGCCCTGCCAGACGGAATCGAGCAGCAGGCCATAGGCGCGGCCGCCGCGCAGCCCCAGCCAGAAGGGAATGTTGACGTACATGTTGTCGGTGGCGTCGCTGTGCGGCCGATGTGGGTCCACGTTGAAGAAGGTCAGCCGTCGTCCGCGCTTATCCAGCGGATCGGCGCGCTCGCCCGCGCCGAGGATGCGCTCGTCGGGGGGCAGGCGCTTGTGGCAGAGCACGGCATCGCCCTGGCTCCCCATGCCCAGGTCGAGGTCGTCCGCGGCGAAGGCCTCACCGTCCGCCCAGCGGCAGGTAACGCGGAAGGGCGCCGTGGCGATCTCCACCGTGACGGCTCCGGTGTCCAGGGTGAGGCCGTCGGTCCGATCGCCGACGCGGACCGGGATAGGGGGCCACTCCGGGCGCGCGACGATCCAGGAATGCGCGGGCTCGCGGCCCGCTGGCACCAGCCGCACACGGACGAGATCGGCCGCCAGAATGGCCACCTCGGCCTGGAGGCCCGCCGCATCGACGAAGCGCCAGCGCGGAGGGGCGGCAATGTCCTCGGCGGCGGTGTCCTCGGCGCCACTTGGCCGGGCCGCGACGGAGACGTGGCCGATGGCGCGATAGGGGGTGTCGTCGGCCGGGTCGGGGAGGAAGAGCGACGGGAAGGGGACCTGTGTCACGAGTGCTCCGCTCCTCTCGAGGGGGGATCAGTGGATTCGGGATCGTTGCAAACAACCGGGAACTCCGCTACAATGGGAACGCGTGGCTCCCCCACAGGCTGCGCGCACGTGGCCAGGAGACGCGGATCCTATTTGCCACTTTCGCACCCCTCAGAGTTCTACCCCAGGCGACCCGAGGTCGGGTACTGAAATGAAAGGAACCTGGTAGATGCAAGCCACTCGTGTGGGCAAGCCGCTCGTGAGCGCGGGGCTGTCGCTGGCGCTCGTGCTGGCCCTTGTCCTGCCAGGATTATCGACGCAATTTTTGGCGGGGCCGACGACACCGTTCGACATCGTGCAGGCCGGGGCGATCCACTGGCTGATCGTCGGGGCGGTGCTCGTGCTCTGGCTGGGCGTCCAGCTCTTCTGGCCCGCGTCCGCTGAGGTCACCAAGCTGGGGATGGCGGTGTCGGCAACGATCCTCTGGCTGTCGCTGTCGATTTTCTTCAACTTCAACGGCAACCCCGAGTTTGGCGGTCCGGTGGCGTTCTTCACGCTGGCCGGCGGCATGGGCGTCGTCCTCCTCTGGACGCGCTTCCTGGCCGACGACATCGCCTTCTTCTAAGACGCCGCCACTGGACCTCCCTTGCGGGCGGAACCCCGATCGGACCCTATGCCAGGCGCGCCGCGCCCGGCACGTTCGTTTGGTGCGGCCCTGCCCGGCCGCCGTGCCAGCGGTACGTGACACGTGCGCCGACGCTCGAGCGGCCGGTCCGACTGGGGCGCGGCGACAGTCTAAATGAAGCCGCGCGAGTGAGTGTCGCTGGTCATCACGGCGTGCGCCTGAATCGCCTTCCACGTGTTGGGCACTCCGCAGCGCACCACCTGTACAGCCAGGATCGACGCGGTCGACACGACGGCGCTCTCCCGGAGCGCCAGCAGTGTGCTGTCCAGGTCGAACAGGATCGTCCGCACGCCGCGCGGGCGCTTGGCCGGCGCGCCCCGCGCCCACGCGGCGCCGCGCAAGTTGTGTGTCCGCCCGTTCGCTCGCTATGCGGTGGGCGGGCTCGGTAGGGCAGCTCCGACCACGGTGCCGGACGAGCGCTAGCTCTGCCGCTGTGGCATGACCATTGCGCTCCCGGCCATCAAAGCGACCAGAGAGGGAGGCACGAGCGATGAGCGTCTTTCCGGGCGCGATGGTGCGCAACGAAGGCGGCGAGGTTGGCCGCATCGAACGGGTCGAGCCGGGGAGCGTCCTCGTCCGGTCATCGGACGGGCGGGCGGTCTATCGGTTCCCCATGGATCTGGTGGAAATCATGGTGCGCGAGGGCGATGAGAAGGTCGCCACCGTGTCGGTCAGTCCAGACGAGGTGCGCCAGTACGAGATCGACGACAAGATCGACGACGCGATCGACAGTGAGGCCGCCGGCGGCGCGGACAACGTGATCGCGAGGCCGGCCGCGATCTCCGACCTGCCGGCCGACGGCGCCGCCGCTACGGAGCCGGGCGTCGGGGCGGGGGACGAAGTCGCGCGCATCCCGCTGGTGGCCGAGAGTCTGGAGATCGAGCATCGGCCGCTGCGGCTGGGCACCGTGCGCATCCACAAGGGTATCCAGACGGGCGAGCAGCGAGTGAATGTTCCCATCGAGCGCGAAGACATAGTCGTCGAGCGCATCCCCGCCAACCAATTCGACGCCAGCGCGCCGACCGCGCCCGATGAGATCGTCATCCCCCTGCTCGAGGAGCGTCTGGTCGTCCAGAAGCGGCAGGTAATCACGGAGTACGTCCGTATCCGCAAGCGCCCGGTGATCGAGGAGCGCGCGGTCAGCGAGACGTTGCGCCGCGAGTATGTGGAGGTGGAACGGCGGCGCGCGGATGCGGACCCGACTGGCGAGGAGCCGCCGCGCGGGCGGGCCGAGGCGGAGTCCACCACCCCAGTGTCCACCACCCGGAAGCGCGCTAGTCGGAAGCGTGGTACCCGGAAGT
>JANWHL010000187.1 GCA_025450405.1 Ktedonobacterales bacterium | reverse complement strand
GGCGCCGCGAACCCCAGAATCGCGTCCGCGGTCCCGGCGGGACGATCGGGATACCACGACCGCGTGCCGGGGCATTGATTCTCGGCCGCTATCGGATTGACCGCGCGATAGGCATTGCCACACACCGCGGCCGCCGACGAGGCATCGGTCGCGGGCGCGGACCCGGTGGCGCTTTCCATGCCTGAGAGTGAGCCGGCGAGCAACACCGCTCCAAATAGGCCCGCGAGCAATGACCACCTGCCCTTGCGACGCTCCCGCGTCAGCGGCGCAAGCCCTCGCGGCGGCATGGCGACCAACTTTCGTGCTGAATGGCGATGAGGAATGGCAGACGACTTCAGGCTCAAGCGGCCGCAGCCCCGCGAGCGGACTGGCGAGACCCCGCACACCAGACCGGACTACGGCGACCGGTCTGCTACCACATGCTCTCTTGTTGCCACATTCTCTGCTAACGATTACACCTTCGAGATGGACTCCTGTCAACGACAATGTATCTATCAGGCTACTGGACAGGCACGCCGCACAGGCACGCCGGAGACCACTGCCCTTAGGGGCCGCTCGCCGTGCGGCGACGCATCCCGCACTTTCCATGGCGCGGCCACCTCACGGCAAGGCGCGACAATCAACGCGGCCAGGCCGAAGGGGCTTCACGACCCAGGCGGGCGCCAATGGGTCGCTTCCGGAACGACGGGGGTCAGGCGCCTTGGCCTGATGCGCTGGGCAACCGTCCATGCCACCAGTCCCCCCACGACTATGACGGCGAGGCAGGTGGCCACGGTTACAACCTGCACCGTGACGATCGCGGCCGCCGCCACCCGTCCACTCTGATTAGCCAAACCCGACACGGTAGCTCCCCCAGAGCACGCGACCACAGCGGTCAGGCGCGCCGCGAGCGGGCTAAGGCCAAGCGCGCAGAGTCCAGTGGCGAGCGCCCAAATGCTCCACCCGCGACGCTCGGGCCAGAGCGCGAGCATCAGAGCCTCGACAACGAGCAAGAGGGCGCACGCTTCGCCCAGGACCCCGATTGCCGCAAAGATTGGCGTGCGGGCCGCGTCGCTCTGACTGGGGATCGCGCAGTCACCCAGCATGAACGCGAGCAGGTTCTGGGTCAGTCGCTGGAATCCGGCGGTGGCGTGCCTATGGGTACCGACCGACTTGTCGAACGACAGGTCATCGAGCCCCCAGGCCCACGAGAACGTGCCCGCGTCGAACACCCAGGCGCCGCTTGCCGCGTGGTAAAGCGTCGAGGTGGTATAGTCCACGCCGTCGCGGGGGCACGATCCATCGGCCACTTTGCAATGGACCGGTGAGGATGCCAGGATGACGAGTCCTGGCGGTGAATGGCCATTCTGCGTGGGATGGTCGTACTCACCGCCGATCAGGTCTGGCAACGTACTGTCGGCGCTCAGACCAGTCCCCTCCAGGAAGGGCGCGACTCCGGGCGCCAGCCGCATGGACGTTTGCGACCGCAAAACGCCCGCGTATTCCTGGCCCAGCAGCGAATTTTCGGGGTCATCAACCTGCCGCTGACGCCACAAATTGGTCGTCTCTTCCGGATTGGTACGGCCCGCGAGATCGAGCGCGACGCTCTTGTAGCAGATGATCTCACGGTCAGGGCCGAGCGGGCTGCTCTGGGTCCGCACATGCCAGTAGATGTTGTTGGCGCCAAAGAACGCCAGCGAAACGCCGGCGTCGCGTGCCGCCGTCACATGGGCGCGCATGGCCGTGGACCAATATTCACTGTGTCCGGCAACCACCATCATCTTGTGCTGGGTCAGGCCGCTCCCGCTTAAGTCCGTGTCAGTGTCGGTCGTGTAGGCGACATCGTCTCCGTTGCGCTCCAACCACCGAAGGAGGTTGATGTCCCACACGGCGAAGTCCCCTAATCCAGCATCGGTATCGTACGGGCGGTCGAAACTTACCACATACGATCGGTAGGCGTAGGCGTACTTGGGACGTGGGGCACTATGGATTGTGGTGCTGTGCGATGTGGTGCTAGGAATTGGAGTGCTGTGCGGTGGGGGGGTATGCGGTGGAGTGCTTTGCGGATGGGTGTTGGGAACCAGGCCAAGATAGAGGCTATGCCCGCCCCAAAGGTTGTATGCCTGGTCTGTGAAGACGCTAGCCTGAAAGACGTATGTGGCATGGCTCGCGTCATCGCGCACGACAAATGACAGGTAATGGATGTATCCGGTGGATGAGAGGAGCTTGACCAAGTAGACGCCGGTCACCCAATCGCTAGGGATGGTGAGCGGCACAGACGCGCGCCAAGTGGCGGCGCTGACCATGCGCGTCACGGGATCGATCGTCGGCGCAGGTTGCTTGATGCCCTGAATGGACGCCGACATGTAGACCTGTCGAGCGCCCAGGCCGCCGTACCAGCCCAGCCGGTAAACGGTATACGAGTACGTCGGCGCGGTCGTCGAGATGTACAACCGCACCGTTTGGCCTGCCTGCACGCTGACGGGATTGGAGAACCCTTCAATGGCGCCGGCGGGCCCGAGCGGGTGATCAGGTTGCCAGGTGGTCGAGCCCGGGCAGGTATTCTCCGCAGCGGTAGGGTTACTTGAGGTCACCGCGTCCGCGCACACGCCCGCGGGGATGGACCGCGGGCCCGCCCCGGTCAACGAGCCGCACCCCGCGATGGCGGTGAGCGCCAACACCAGCGCGGTCGTGAGCGCGAGCCTCCGGGCATGCATGGGCGCGGGCAACGTGTCCCCCGTCATTCCCCTCATGATTGTCCTCCCACTGGCCAAGGCGGCAGATGCGCATGGCCACGCTCCTCTCGCCCACGATCACGCGCCGAGAAACACGCGAAACGCCGCGGCCGCCCACGGTCTTGAGAATTGTGGAAAACGCACACCACCTCACCGGTGGGTACTTCAAGGTGGCAGCCAAGAAGCTCCCTACCCATTCATGTCCCGTGCCAGGCCCGCACGAATCATCACCTATGCGCCGCATGCGCAACGCGCCGATGGGCATCGGGCCGCTCGATGAGCGCAGCATACAACCGCGCGAGGCGTTCGGCGAGGACATCGAGTCCGTGGTTAGCGATGACCCAATCGCGGGCTCGAAGTCCAAGCGCCTGTGCGTAAGCCTGATGCTTAAACAGGTGCTCAAGCGCGGCCTCAATCTCATCAACGGTAGCGGCGTTACACAGCGGCGGAGCCGTAGGATAGGCATCCGGGTAGGTAAACGACGCGATGACCGGCCTGGCGCAGCTCATAGCCTGAAGTTCGGAGAGACCCAGGGCGCCAAACACAAATTGCCCGACCACCACGTCAGCCTGCCAGATCAGCTCGCGAACCGCATCGGGTGTCACCGGCGGCACAAATACAAACTCGCTGGCAAAGCGTGCCTTGTACTCAGTCCGCAGCACGCCGTAATCGGTCAGCACGATGCGTGTGTCGGGATGACGCCCTGCGAAGCGCGCCAGCGCCTCCACGGCCGTGGGACTCCCCTTAAGGGGCTCCAGCCGCGCGAACAGCAAGACTGTCCAGGGACGTGGCACGGCGGCTGGCGGCGGGGCGAAATGGCCGGTATCGATTGATGCCGGAAACAATATGGCATCGGGACGGATACGTCGCACGGGCTCCAGCAGGTTTGGCGAAATGCAGAGGACGGCGGCGGCCCGCCGCAACGAGAGGCGCAGCCCAAGGCGGCCAAGCCAATGGCCTATGCGCTGGTTTACATCGCTGCCGTGACAATGGACGACCACGGGAACACGACTTATGTTGGCCAGGATGCCGTAGCTTGCCCAGTGGATGTGCACGACGTCGCAGTAGTCGGGCCTGAGTCGCCCGATCACGTGACGGAGATGCAGGAGCCGCCCGGGCATGTAGAGGAGCTTGAGCGGAAGCGGCCGCTGCGCGCCAGCCAAGCTAGGCTCGAAGAAGAGCGAGATGATCCCGAGGCGATCAAGACCGCTCGCGAAGGTGTGGGCGACCCGATTGATCGTTTCGACGTGAAGAACGCGCACCCCTCTCCCATCACCTCTCCATCACGTGGCGGCGCGGGGTCCGACCCGCCGCCATCCCAGCAGGCGGGCTATGGCGCTGCGCGTTCAGTGTGCCACATTGGTCCGCGGCACCTAGCCCATTCGGGTCCCAAGATTGTCTACGGCCTGGGCGAGCTCCACCGTGCACGACGCCCCATGGGCGGCACGGTAACGCGGGTGGCACCTTCTCGCCCTTTTGCGGCGACGGCGAGATGCCCGTCGCCGCCCCACATGCGCCGCCTGGCGATGAGGGTGCGTTTGGGCCCAGGGCCAATCCGCGGCCGCGCGCCACCTTACTTGACCGGCGGCGCATAATGGGGTGTGGTGGACCGCCATGCCCGCGCGGGTGCCCCTCGTCGCGGGCACCTCATGTGCTCCTACCACACCTGCTTCTACCACATCGATTGAGATCGCGGCGAGCGAGGAACCGCCCGACCACCCGACTGCTCGGACTGACACATCACATTCCGAGCCATAGGCTTCGATATTCTCAGATTCGGACAGAAGGGATCCGCTGAGCATGAGCGAGCAGGAGCTTCCCATCGGGGCATCAGGCAGGGAGGCGGGCCAGCGCTCTCCCACTGCGCGGGCCGGCGGCGTGGGACTGGGCGCGCGGCTGCGTTATGGCGTCATCGGCTACAGCTACTGGGACCCGCAGCTAACACGCAACCGCGACCGGCTGCCATTGGCGCGCGTGACCCATATCGCCGAGCTGGCGCCCGACCGCCGCCAGGCCGCCGAGGGCGACTACCCGGCCGCGCGCGTCACCGAGAGCGTCGCCGAGGTGTTGGGGAGCGACGTCGACGGCAGCGCGGTGGTTACCCCAATCCGCACGCACTCCTCGCTGGCGAAACAAGCCATCGAGGCCGACAAGCACGTCTTCATCCACGTTAGCTGGCTGAGCCCCTCGAAGATCCGGGGCTTCTCGGTGGTCGGCGACCGGCAGATGGTGGTCTACGACGATGTGGCGGCCACCGACAAGATCCGCGTGTTCGACCATGATGTGGACGCGCCCGACCACACCGCCACCTACGGCGAGTTCCAGCTCTCGTATCGGTACGGCGACATCGTCAGTCCGCATATCGACTGGGCCGAGCCGCTGGCGGTTGAGGCGCGCGACTTCACCGAGGCGATCCGCGAGGGCCGGAGTCCGCGGAGCGACGGTCGCGAGGGGCTGCGGGTCGTCCGCGTTCTCGAGGCCCGCGACCGCTCGCTGGCCAGCGGCGGGGCATTCGTCGACATCGGCCAGGAAGAGCCATGAATCCTTTGCGAAACTCCGCCGACCTGGTCGAAGCACATCTCGTCGTTATAGCGGGCGGCCCGGAGGGCAAGCCGGCGCTCGATCCTGGCGTGTTGGTTGGATATCGGCCGGGGCGGCGCGTGGACGACCTCACGCTCCGGCTCGGGCCGCGCGCCCATCTACGCAGCGGTACCGTCATCTACGCTGGCTCGACGATCGGCGCCGACCTCCAGACTGGCCACCATGTGATCATCCGCGAACAGAACACCCTCGGCGACCACGTTAAGATCTGGAACAACACGACCATTGATTATGGCTGCCGGATCGGGAACCGCGTAAAGATCCATACGAACTGTTATCTGGCGCAGTACACTGTGCTGGAGGACGACGTCTTCCTGGCGCCCGGGGTGACGATCGCCAACGACCTGCACCCAAACTGCGCCTACTCGGCGGAGTGTATGCGCGGGCCAACGCTCAAGCGCGGCGTGCAGGTAGGGGTGAACGTGACCATCGTACCGATGGTGACCATTGGCGAGCACTCGCTGATCGGCTCAGGCACCGTCGTCACTCGCGACATTCCTCCCTATTCGCTGGTAGTTGGCAATCCGGGGCGCGTCACGAAGCGAGTTACGGAACTCACGTGCACCACCGGCGTCGCCCCCAGCGGGCACAGCTTCCGCCCCTATGCCCATCTCCTGGGCGGCGGCGCCTCGTACAGCGGCGCCGTGGATACCGTGGATTCCGATAGCGAGGCATCCGAAAGCGAGAAATCCGACAGCGGTGAGCAGCGTTGAGTCCGCCGCGCCGGCGGATGGCGCCGGCAGGCGGCGCGAGCGCTTGGCAAGCCGGATTCAGGGAAGTGGCGGAGTCGCCATCGTCGAGCCGATAAGAGGAGCGGAAACAGCCCATGACGGAACCGACCAACGGGACCTTCGACCCACGGCGCTACTGGGAGGACCGGCTCCAGGCGCACCCCGACATTACTGGTGTGGGCTATCTGGGCCGCTCGCCGGCATTCATCGAGGTGCAGTATCGCTCGCGTATGCGGCGCATCGAGAAGGCGCTGCGACGGCTGGGCCTGAGCGACCTGACCGGACGCGCGGTCCTGGATGCCGGCTCTGGCATTGGGATCTGGCTCGATTTCTGGCATCGACATCACGCGACTACGGTGGCGGGCCTGGACTTTGCTGAAGCAAGCGTCAACCGGCTGCGGGAGCGCTTTCCGGGTGATGTCATCGTCCAGGCGGACCTGACGGCGTCCGCGCTCCCGCTACCACCCAGCGCGCGCTACGACCTCATCTCTGCCTTCGACGTGCTGCTCCACATTGTGACCCCCGAGGGGTTTGTGCAAGCCATCGCGAACCTGGCAAGCCGCAGCGCGCCCGGTGGTTGGCTCGTCGTTTCAGATGCCATTGTCGCAGGGACACGTTATGCGCCGCCGTATCCCCCAGCGGACTATCAGCGGGTGCGGACGCTCGCCGACTATCGCGAAGCACTGGAGGCAAACGGCTTCGAGATTGTGTCGCTCGATCCAGCGACGGTCTTCCTCTCAACACCATTGGAGGGTTCCAGCCGGATCACGTTCGAATCATTGCGCTTCTGGTGGCGGGCATCGGGGGCATGGGCAAACTTCAATCTGCCGTCTCGCGTGCTGGGACCGCCCACAATTGCCCTGGACCAAATGGCGTGCAACCTTATGCGCGGCGAACGCGCGCCGGGCGCCAAGCTGCTGTTCGCGCGCCACGCGCGGTGATGCTTGGAGCACACGATCGGTCGCCCTTCCGCGGTCAGACGAACTGGCGGATGGGTTCCGCGGCCGCGCGCTTTCCCACCAGGCTCTCATAAAGCCCGACCAGGGCTTGTTGCTCGATCCCCCAATTCAGCTCGCTCCGGGCGGCAGCATAGGCATGCTCGCGCATCCGCGCAAGCGTGGCCGGTTCGGCGAGCAGTGCGCTAATCCCCTGGGCGATGGCGCGGGGTTCGGGGTCCACGATGGCCCCAACGCCATACGTGGCGATGACGTTAGCGACCGCTTCGAGCGGCGACGCCAGCACCGGCAGGCCCACCATCAAGTATTCGAAGAGCTTATTTGGCAAGCACATCTGGATGCTAAGTGAGCTCTCGGCGGGAAAGATCACCAGGCCCAAATCCGCCGAAGCGGTCCAGTTCAACAACTCGTCATACGGCACCGCAGGCAGTATGCGCACGCTCCGCCCCACACCCTCCGCGTCGATAAGTGCTTGAATGCGTCCGCCGTCGTGCGCACGGCCCATCATCACGATCGCGATGTCAGGAGCCAACCATCGCGCCGCGCGCACCACGAGCTCGAGTCCGCGCTGTGCGTCGATGTTGCCCTGGTAGAGCGCAATGCGTGTGCCTTGGCCAAGGCCCAGGCGCTCGCGCAGACGATCGCTCGCCATGGGGGCCTGGTATGTCGGCATGTTGCGCACGACAATCGCCTCAGGGCCACCGTAGCGTCGCTGGATTTCCCGTACGATTGGTGGCGACACGGTGATGACGCCCGCGCATCCGCGCACGAGCACGCTCAGGACGCGCGTGGCGGCGGCATGGAGCAGGCGCCAGCGCGTCACATGCGTCTGCACGAGCGGCAGCTCGTGGGCGTCAAAGATCAACGGCCGGCGGCGGAGCTTCGCGGCCACGTAACACGCCGGGAGAGCGACATCGTCGTTGGCATAGTACATGGCCGCGGGCGTCGCGAGGAGGCACGTGACCCCCCAAAGCAAGACGCGCGCGAGCTTCACCAGAAACCAGGGCTTGAAGCGTGTCGGCGCAAACCAATCCGGCATCACCAAATGCCAGAGATGGATGCCATCCACGTCCTCGCGCGGCGGCCGGGTGCGGTCGCGCTCGATATCGAGCAGTGTGACATCCGCGCCTGCCCGCGCCAGGGCGGTGGCCGAGCGCCAAACGCGCGCGTCGGTGCGCGCGGTCCCCAGTAGAAGCATGCAGACGCTTGCCCCGTCTCTCATCCGTGCCGATTGCTGTACTTCCAACCTTGTCCTCCGGGAATGTCACGAACGTTGTGCGGGGTTTGGGGTTCGGAACGCGCGGGTGCTGCTACGCTTCATGGGCTCACGCGGTGCCGGGGCGCTGAACCGCGGGCGTCTGGCCGGCGGCCCGGGCGGCGCCAAGGGGGATGGCCAGAATCCGCCGATAGAGATCAAGCAGATGCTTCTGCTCGGCATCCCAGCGCAGGTCGCGCGCGCTGGCCGCCAGTGCGTTCCGGCGCATCTGCGCCAGCATGTCGGGGTCGGCCAGCATACCATTGATAGCCCGCGCCACCACGTCGGGGTCCAGCGACGCGACTACGGAGCCCGCGCCATACGTCCGTAGCACATCCACCACCGCCTCCAGCGGCGAGGTGAGCACCGGCACGCCCGCCATCAGATACTCGAACAGCTTGTTCGGCAGGCAGTAGCGGATACTTGGAGAATAATCGGGCGGAAGCACGTTGAGTCCGAGGTCGGCCGAGGCCGTCCAGTCCAGCAGCTCGGCGTAGGGCACGGCCGGCAGCAGCTTAACCCGGTCGGACACGCCCTCCCGCTCGATTTGCTCCGCGATCGCGGCTCGGCAGGGGCCATCACCCATGATCACCAGCGCGACGCCAGGGTCCAGATGCGGCGCCGCGCGCACCAATCGGTCCAGCGCCCGGTTTTCGCGCAGCGCTCCCTGATAGAGCGCGATACGGACATCGGGGCCAAGGCCGAGGCGTTCGCGCAAGCGGTTACTTACACGCGGCCGCCAATACGGTGGGAGGTTGCGCACCACGTCGGCCCTTGGGCCGCCATAGCGCCGCTGGAGCTCATCCACGATTGGCGGCGACACGGTAATCGCCGCGACGCACCGCGGCAAAAGGCGTTTGAGCTGACGGACATAGATCGCATGCATCAGGCGGCGATACCACCGCGTCTGGTAATAGCGCTCGACCAGGGGCAACTCGTGCGCGTCGAGGAGGACCGGTTTGCCCCAGCGGCGCGCGGCGAGTGAGCACACGCGCAGAGCATTGGCGTCGTGGGCATGATAGATGTCCGCATGCGTTCCCACGACGGCCCACACGCGCAGCCAGAACAGCAAGAGGATGTGCAGGAGCACGAAGGGCTTGAAATGCGTCAGCGCCAGCCAGCGCGGCGAGCGAACATGCTTGAAGCGGATGCCGTCCAGAGTCTCCCCGCGTGGACGGGTGTAGTCATCCTCGAGGTCCACGATGGTGACCGCCACATTGGCCTGGACGAGTGCGGCGGCGGCGCGGAGCACGCGGGCATCACGCCGGCCGATATTGAGCACGTGCATGCACACGTGGGCCATCGGACGCGTGGGCTCCTGGCCCGACATGCCCGTCAGGATTTGAAGGGAGGATGCTCCCACGTTCATCGGTCCCTTTCACGAATGGTGCGCCGCGCCCGCTAACTTTGGTCGAGGTCCGCGCCGCTTGAGCTGCCGCACGACCTTCGGGCCGCCACCAAGCATGACCAGCCAGCCTGCGCAGATGATGGACGCGACGACACCGATCTCCCAATTCCAGCTCGCGCCCCAGAGCGGCGGGAGCATGTAGCTCGCAGCATAGAGGATGCCGCTGCCAATGAGCGCGATCGTAAAGCGCCCGATCTCGTACGGCACCTTGTACAGCCGCTGATTCGCGACATACGCGACCGCCGCGAGTACGACATACGCCGCGAGCGTGGAGATTGCCGCCCCAAGCGGCCCATAGCGCGGTATCAAGATCAGGTTGATACCGACATTGAGGATGGCGGCCACTGCGACAAAGATGGTCGCGTACCAGGTCTTGCGCTTGAGGGAAACGCCCGTCATGAACTGATTATAAGCGGCATAGAGCGCCAGCGAGAAGCTGGCGAACGGGATGACGGGCGCGGCGGCGCGGTAGGAGGGCGGGAAGAGCCGATACAGTAGCTCCGTGCCCGCGAACGACAGTGTGAAGCAGGCGAAAACGGTCAGCAGCAAGTAGCCGCGGAAGACGTACTTGAAGACGACGCCCGCATCTTTGCGTTTCGCGATCGCATACATAGCCGTGGGCCACGCCAGGCCAAACGGCGTCAACACCACCGTAGAGACGACCGATCCCATATTGTAGGCCACGGAATAGCTCGCGGTTTGGGCGAGCGATTCGAAACGGCTAAGCAGATAGCGGTCCGAGAGCCCGAGGACCCACATCGAGATGAAACTGGCCACCTGGGGCACACCGAAGCTCAGGAGCCCCCAGGCGACATCCCAGCGCACTTTGAGTCCGGCGCGCACGAGGATCACCGGTATCGTGCACAACGCCTGCACGGCATACCCCACGCCGGTCGCGAGCAGCGCCCCCGCCACACCGAGGTGGAGCACGCCCACAAGGACGATGTTGGCGACCAAGGCCACGACCAGATTGCCAAGGGCCAGAGCGGAGTACAGGCCAGCGCGATTATCCGCGCGCAGCCACGAAAGGCCTGGGAGGGCGCAGTTCTGGAGCACCAGGACGATCGCGGCGAGGGTGACCAGGCGTCCGAGCTCCGCGCTTCCCAGCAGGGCGGTAGCGATCGGTGGGGCGGCGATGGCAATGACGATGGCCATCGGGACCGAAATGAGCAGCAGCAGCGCCACGACGGTGGCCAGGACGTCCAGTTTGTCGCGACGAGCGGAATAGTCGTAGTTGTAGGAGCGGAAGAAGGCCGAGCCCAGGCCAAGCTGTGTCAGTCCAACACCCAGGCCAATAGCGGTATTCAGCACCGCGAGCGCGCCATAGTCCTCCGGCGCCAAATGATGCGCGAGGAACGGCGCCAGCACGAGGGAGATGAACGGCGCGCCGAGAGAGGCCAGCGCGTAGATCCCCGAGCTTTTGGCCAGGTTCCAGACGAGCAGGGCGTAGTTTTCGACACCACGCACGCCCGCCTGGATTGCCGTCTGGACCTTGGTGGTCGCCAGGCTATTGCCGGGCCCACCGAGTCCAGGCAAGGCCGGCATGAGTAGCGTCGGCATCTCATCGATGTAAGCGCTACCACCCGCCGGACCAATGGCCGGCAGCACCCAGGTGGGCATGTCGTCCCAGTCGGCCCCATCGAGGTCAGTCCACCGACGCGGACCGGGCGGCCTGCCAGGAGTTGGCATGATGGGTTGCGTGGGCCATTGGTCAATCCCGGCGTCAGGGCGATTCGCGCGGTTCGAACGCGCACTCGGGGGCCAGCCTGTCGAGCCCGTGGAATCCCGACGTGGAGCGGCTGGGTAGGGTGAATCTGGGTGCGGTGAATCGGACCGCTCCGGTCCACCCTTGGAATCCGGACGCTCGACTTGTTGCCAATCCGATGGCGGTCTGGGCGATGCCATAGTGACCTGGTCCCTCATCCGTTTGTGGGACACCCACTTGAGACGGAATGCGTCCGCACTTCCTTACGTGTCGGCGCGCGCGGCAGTCACGCGACTCCGGAGGCACGAAGTAGCTCGTCCAGTATAGATGAGGGCCGCGCGGATGCCAAGAAACATGGCCACATTCTCCCCAAAGCTCCTCAAACGCGCCGTCATCAGACCTCGAGCGTCGCGGTGGTAGCGCGGCCAGGCGCCCCACGCGTCAGGGTGCGCTCGCCGATGGTGCGGCGAGGCCGGGCCCAAGCGGCGGCAGCGGCGGCTGCCAAAACGTCGCGCGCAGCAGACTGCGCCGCAGTGCGACGGCTGTGTGATGTTCGACGACGTAGGCGCGGGCGGCCCGACCATGCTGGCGGGTCTGCTCGAGGCCCGCCAACATCGTCACAAGCGCTCCGGCGAGCGCCTCGACATCCCCGATCGCGGTGGTGATGCCGCGACCTTGCGCCAACAATTGCGCATTGGAGCGGGGCGCCAGGGTCGCGATCACACCACATTCCGCCGCCATCGCTTCGAGAATGGCGACCGAAGCAATCCCACGCGTCGGCGTGAAAAGCAGCACATCGCTAATTCGCAGAAGTGAGGCCACATCCTCGGGTGGGGTATCGCCAAGGAGGAGAGTACGTTCCGCCAGGCCCGCTTGCCCAAGATCTTGCTCGAACTGGGCGCGCAAGTTCCCTTCGCCCGCGACGACCACCCTGACCCGGTCGGCAATGGCGGGCGGAAGCGCGGTTAGCGCGCGGCGTATGGCCCGTACGGCCGTGTCGAGGCCTTTCTCCGGCGCCAGGCGATTGACCATGGCGACGATAATCGCATCTCCCGGCAGACCCCATCGCGCCCGCATCCGCGCCCGATCCGGACCTTCGAGGGGCGTGAAGCGGTCTACATCGATCATGAAGGGAAACCGGGAGAGTCGGTGCGGCGGCATACGCAGACGAACACGGCAGGTCTCATCGACATCGTCTCCGGCGGGGAGCACCATGTCGGCGCAGCGCACTGTCACCCAGGTGAACACACGCAACGACGCGAAGTACATTGCCAGGCGGATCCTGGCGAGCGCTCGACGCGGCCCAGACCGTCCGCGCTGGGCAAGTTGCAGGCGGTCGCGACGATAGATATCGCTGTCGACCAGCGTCAGATTCCCGTGGTCGGTGACGACGACGCGCATGCCGGCCATTTTCGCGGACAGCGCGGCAAACGCCCCGGTATAGACCCCATCCTGCGGGAGGACGGCCAGATAGTCCGGTGAGCGCCGTAACACGCGCACCAGTCGAATCCATCCCGAAATGGCATACACCCACACGTTGGGGAATCGATCGGGTGCCGCCGTGGCGTTCCCAAGGAGGGGCAACCGCCAGCCGAACCGATGTATCGCGTAACTATCCGGATTCTCGCCGACGATATGCGCCAGGAATTCCATTTGCCAGAGCGGTGCCATTGCCCGCAACCAGCCGATCATCACGCTGCGCATGCCGCCCGCGATGGGGAACGCGGTGATTGGGACGCACACGGGCGCCGGACCGCGCTCCATACTCAGTTGTGTTGGTGCCCGTCCGGCGCGTCTGCCGAACACGATCCAGCGCACTGGACGCCAGAGCGCGCGGCCGCTGGCTCCAGACGCGCGGGCCAGACCACGACGAGCGGCGGCCTGGGGTCCGCGAGCCATACGCGCCCAGCGGGCGGCGCGCTCGGAGCAGCGCGGGCAAGCGCCACGCGCGCCCACCAGCGCCAATAAGCGCGCGTGGCCCGCGAGCTCCGATCGACGGGCAAGTCGCCCACTGAGCAGGTCAAGCCGCGTGCCGAAGCCCACTGTGTAGGCGTCCAGGAGCGCGTGCAGGGCGTCGTGACCGCCGCGCAGCAGGTGACCCACACGGGCCATGCCACGCGCGGACGCGTAGTCATCGAGCGCGACCAGCGCGAGCAGAAATCCGCCCAGCACGTGCGCCGCCGGGTAGACGGCCACTTCCTCGAAGATGATGCCGGTGGTGCCAAGTGGCGCCACGACACCTCCATCGAGGATGTCGCGCTCAAACGTTCGCGCCACGTGGTCGGCGGCGAACAGGAAGGTTTCGTCGCCCGTGTGGGCGTGGGCGCGCAGGAGGACGAGCAGCCCAAGCGCCTGGGCGCGGGCGGAGAGCCAGGGGGCAACCGCATGATACGCGGGCGCGGGCGCGGCGATCGGCCAACCCGCCGCCTCCTCGCCGGTGGGCACGAGCCGGTTCAGCAGCTGGCCCGCGAGTCCGAGAAACGCGCGCCCAGCGTCATCCGCCCCAGTCCGGACGAACTCGTTCCAGTGCGCCAGGGCGTCCTCGGCGATGGCCACGGCCTCGGAGCGGGCGTGTATGGCGGCCACGCCGGCGTCTGGCGTCACGGGCGGCGGCATGCCCTGGCGACCCCCCGCCGCGGACGCGGGGCCGCTGGCCGGCGTGTCACGGCCAGTCGGCGCGCGGTCCTGCGCGCTCACCATACCTCTTCCTTTCAAGCGCGTTCGCCAGTGGCGACAGCGACACGATCATTGGCACGTACGAGGCATGCCACGATTGGGCCACCATCAGGTGCCGCCTGATGCGTCTTCATTCCGCAAATGCTCGGCAAAGCGCCTGAGGCCATCCTCCAACGTTGTCCGTGGCCGCCAATCATACAGCGCTCCAAAGCGTCCGGGGTCGATGGTAAACTCAATATACTCTGGCAGCCCGCCGTTATGCGTGATGACGGGCTCCAGCCCAAAGACATGGCCCGCGCGCCGGACCAGATCATTGACCGTATCGCCGTTCCCCATGCCCAGGTCCACCGTCCGTGCGCCGTACTCCGGCGGACGCGCTAGGATGGCCAAGAGTGCGGCCACGGCATCGTCTACGTACATGGCGTCGATGTAGTTCTCGCCGTCGCCAGTGATGGTGATGTCGGCTCGGCGTTCGATCGCGAAACGGCGCACCATCTTCGTATAGATTTTGCGCGCGGGTTCGTACGGGCCAAAGGCTCCGAAGAAGCGCACAACGGTCGCGCGGGCGGGCGAGCCTCGGTGCTGCGTGAACGCCCGGACGTAATGTTCCGATGCCCACTTGGAGATCGCGTAGGGTAAGGTGGGCGCTACGAATGAGTCTGGACCCACCTGCCCGCGCAAACCAATGTAGACGGCGCCCGACGAGAGGTAAACGAAATGGTCGAACGTCCAGGTCTCCAGGGTATTCAGCAGGCTGATGGTATTGGCCGTTAGGTCATGGATGGGGTGGTCGATGGAGGCCGGGATCGAGGTGTTGCTGGCCAGGTACAGGCACTGGTCGAACGCGTCGCCCGCGAGGGTGGCGGCGTGCCGGACCTCCTCGGCGCGCGTGAGATCGCATGGAATCGGGCGCACATGGGCGAGGGGGTGTCGATCCAGAAAGCGTGGCAACTCGTCCGTGCCGGAGCGATAGAGCGCGATCACGTCCCATGAAGTGGGAACCGCCAACAGGACGTTGCGGCCAAGAAACCCGCCCGCGCCAGTTACCAGAAGCCGCATTAACCGATCTCCACCCTCGACACCGCGCGCTCGCGGTAAAACGCGACGGTTTGCGCCAACCCATCGTCGATACGCACCTGAGGCTCAAAGCCAACCAGGTCGCGCAAGAGTGTGACATCGGCCCGGTGGCGGCGCACGTCGCCTGGTCGAGATGGCCGATGCTCGATGGGCACGCGCGCGCCAACGATGCGCTCGAGGCGTTCTACCAGATCTAGAATGCTGATCTCCGTGCCCGAGCCGACGTTTACCACACGCCCGCGAGCGGCGGGGCACCCGTACAGGTCTACCACGGCACGCACAGTGTCCGTGACATAGATGTAGTCGCGGGTCTGCTCCCCGTCGCCGAAGATGGCGAATGGGCGCTGTTCAAATACGCAGTGGAGCAGTGTGGGAATGACACCCGCATATTCCCGGTCGTTCTGGCGCGGCCCGTAGTTGTTGAAGGGCCGGACGACCAGCGCATCGACGCCAAATGTCGCGGCATACGTGCGCACCAGGTGGTCGCTCGCGGCTTTGCTCGCGGCGTACGGGGTGAGCGGCTCGAGGGAATGCGATTCGTCCATTGCCAGCGCGTGCGCCGAGCCATAGGCCTCTGACGAAGAGAAATGCACAAGGGTAGGGAAGCGGCCCTCCCGCAGCATTTCACACAGCGCCGACGTGATGAGCACGTTGGTATCGAAGCACCACTTGGGCTTCTCCAGTGACGTTGGCAAGGGGATGACGGCGAGATCAAAGACCACGTCCACGGGGTCGAGTCGCGCGAACGCATCGCGAAGGGCGCGCTCATCGGCCGCGTCCAGCCGCAAAATGCGCAGGCTGGGCATGCGCGAGCGCGCGTGAGCCAAGTTGGATTCACTGCCCAGGAAGAAATCATCAACAACGGTCACGTGCGCCGCGTGTTCGGCAATGAGCAGATCGACGAGATGGCTGCCGATGAAACCCGCGCCCCCTGTCACCAGAATGTGCTTTCCCGCGACCGACCGACCGGATGCCCCCATGCGTCCTCCCTGCCCAACCACCACACACCGCCGCGTTCCACGACCCGAGCGGTCGCGTCCAATACTTGGTTCAACGTAACGCTTTGTCCGCCAGTAACCGCTGCTTCACGGACGGCTCAGACGCGGCTGCCGCGTCGTGCAGGTCCGCCGCTGAGCCGACAGGCGGAGCGATTTCCACCTCGTCTGACATTAATTTAGGTGCGCTCGCGGGCGCGACGGTGGCGTCCGATCGGAGCGCCCGCGCAAGTGCCGGAGACGCCACCGCTCCAAGGAGGAGCCAGTCGGGGATGGCTTGTGGTGCCAGCGTCCAGCCATCTGTCGCGAGGCTATTGACCGCGACGATGATCAGCGCCACCATCACACCGCCAATCAACGCTCGCGCCCGTCCATGGACGGAAAGGAGTAAGCGTGTGCCACGCCAGAACGCACTCCCGAGAATAGCGAGCCAGAGGATGCCCGCTGGCAGTCCGGCCATGGCCGCCACCTCGAGGTAGGAATTGTGCGGGTGCGAAAGTGCCACGTTCTGGAGCGGCACGCGAAAGGGATCGGCGTAGACGGTGTATGTTTGGTATCCCAGCCCCAGTCCCAGAATGGGGTTCGCCTCGATCACGCGCAGCCCGGTCTCCCACGCGCCAATGCGCAGCGCCAGCTCGCGCGTGCGAGTGGCGTGAGCGAGCAGGGCCTGGAACTCCTGGGGAAAAGCCACGACAATGGCCACGATGGCCAGGACGCCGCCGACCACAAGGATGACGCGGGTGCGACCACGCGCCACCAGAACCAAATAGGCCACTGAACCGGCGCCAACCGCTATCCAGGAGGCATTGCTATAGGTAAAAAAGAGTGCCAGGAGCACGAGCCCTGCGCCCAGCGCCGCGGCCACCCGCAAGGCGCGGGTGGGCAGCCCACCCGCCAGGCCGACGAGAATCGGCAGCATCATGCCCATGAAGACGCCGTTGTCATCCGGGTTGATGAGGAATGAACCCGCGCGTGCCGTGCCATCACCAATGGAGTATCCGCCCTTGTAGTTCAGCCAGGCGGCCCACTGCGGCGTAATGAAGAGGAAGATGCCAGAAGCACCCTGGATGATCGTATGTATGGCCATGAGAGCGGCGAACGTCCCGAGGGCGATTAGCAGCCAACGAAAGCGGTTCAGATCGCGGGCGACCTGGACGCCGACGACATAGAGCAGAGCCGAATTGATTAACGTGGTGGCGAAATACTTGAGGCCATCGAAGAGGAACACGCCGTGCGGGATCGCGAGTGCCGACAACGCCAGTACAATGACCCAGAGCCAGAGATGGGGAACGCGTATCCATGGCCGGCTGGGCGACTGTGCCACAAATAGCACGGCCACAAGCAGACCCGCAAACGTAATCCCGACGAGCGGCAGGCGACCTGGAATGGACACCAACTGGTAATCGTCAATGATGATGCCGACGGCGACGATTGATGCGGCGACCAATTCGTCGCGCCGCAGCAGCGCGACGAGGACAAAGCCGGTGAGCACGCTCAGCGCAAAGCCAAGATAGGCGGATCCACTACGGCCAATGACATAGCCGGCGCCTACGGAAAACGCCGCCGCGGCACCAACCAACCCAATCGAAGCGCCGAGTCTGACCATGCCGTTCGCGGCCAAGCCGTTCGCGCCACTGGCTCTCGCGCGCATGGTCAGTCTCCTACTCCGATCGCGCCCGATCGTGTCGCTTCGTTAGGGTGCGATGGCGCGTGAACAGACGGCCGTCGGCCAATCTCAGGGCTGCCGTGGTGGGCGTTGCCATACACTACGCGGGATGTGAGCTAGAACCGACTGGGCGCGGCACGGTGCCGGCATTGGTGGCGATCCCCACCGGGGCGGCATCGCCGCCGACCAACACGTAGCCGAGCACGTTGGCCCCACTTGCGGAGAGGCGTGTGCGCAACAGCGCGAGCTTGTCGCGGCGCGCGGTCGCCAGATCGACCACGATAATCAAGCCATCCGCGTGGTTGGCCAAGAGCAGAGCATCCGGTGCGTCGAGAGCGGCGGGAGCGTCGAAGAGAACGAGATCCGCGCCATCAGCCAGCGCTTTGCACACGTCGCTCACGGCCCGCGACCGCAGAATCTGGGCCGGGTTTGGAGGCACGGGCCCCGCTGACATGATCCACAACGCGGCCTTCCCGGTTTGCGGTGTCTGGGTGAGGTAGGGCCCAAGGGCCACGCCAGACGCCCCCTGGCCGCGGAACGCGAGCGCGGCGTTCGAAAGGCCAGTCGCGGCTTGAATCCCGAACCGCGCGGCCTGGGTCGGATTGCGCAGGTTGGCATCGACCAGCACGACCGACTTACCGGCCGCCGAGAGCGCGCGCGCCAGCTTTGCCGATGCCTCACTCGCGCGCTCCGGCTCGGTCGCGCTCGCCAGCACAAGAGTCCGCACCGGGCGATCGATGCCCAGGTACGCCAGATTAGACTCCAGCGCATGCGCGGCGGCGAGATCCGGCTCAGCGAGCGCGCGGGCGCCGGCATCGAGCGTGGCCAGCGCGGGGATGGCGAGGAGGGCGCCCACCGCTCGCGCATCGTGGACGCGCTGGTCGCCCCGGTCCCAGAAATAGGCAATAGCGCCGCCGAATATCAGGCCGAACAGCAGCGCGCCGCCAAACTTCGCGAACAACGAGATCAGCCGGGTGGTCTTGACTTCCTGGCCAGGCAGCGCCGGGTCCACAATGAAGAGCGAAGCGCCGTCCTCCGCCTCGTTGATTTGCTCCTGCGCCTGGGACCATTGGAGGAGCGCCTGGCGCTGTTGCAGCGCGCTGAGTTGCGATTGGAGGCCCGCGAATTGGCCGCTGCCCGACGAGAGGCCATTGAGCGCGGCGCTGACCGTGGTGATTTGAGCTTGCACGTCGGCGAGCTGCTGCTTCAGCACTTCCTGGGCCGGGCCATACTGCGCTTGATTGGCCTGTTGGTCCTCCGCGATGAGCACATTGGCGATGGCGGTGGCCAGTTCGGCCGCGCGCTGGGGCTGTTCGTCCGTGACAGTGACGCGGAGGACCTGGGAGCTCCCCAATGCGGAGACGGATACCTTAGCGAGGAGCGCTTCCGAAGTAAGTCCGGGGAAACCCGCCGCGACCTGGTTGAGCACCGCCGGAGTGGCGACTGACGTCTCAATCGTCGCGATATAGGAGGCGGTTATGCCCTGGCTGTGGCCGAACTCGAGCGACACGGTCGACTGATATTCCGTCGGGGCGGTGGCAAGTCGGCTACCGCCAGCCAAAGCCCCGGCCAGCGCCAGAACGACACATACCGTAATGAGCCACCAGCGCCTCAGCAGCACGTTCCGCAACTGCTCCGCGCTCATCAATCCTCCTTACCTCATCCTCCACCGACGGCGCCGAACCCATGGCGGGCAGACACTGCTTCGGGCAGCACACATCAATGGCCGCGCACCCACGGCCAGGTTACTATAGCATAGTCGCGATGACAGTGTCATCGCGGTGGGACCCTAGAGCGAGTTCCGTGCCAGGCGCCTGCCAGAGCACTATCCACACGTGTAATTGACGGCGATGGTGTGATCTTCCGTTAGCACTTGATTCAAGGTGACTGTCTGGTGGCTGAAGCGCGGCGTGGTTCCCGTGATTCCGGCGAGAAGCTTGTCCACCGTGGGCGCGAGTTTGCTCGGGTTTTGCACATCGGGTACCTGCGACCCCGGCATGCTCGCCGCGGGGAGGTCCACGCTGGTGACCGGCGCGGCCCCACCACCCGCCTGCGTGACTGACGCCGTAATGTGTGAGGCGCATGTGGGCAGTGTCACTTGCATATCCACAGGCCGCACGAGACCGGCCTGACGCTGGAGCAGCTCCGTGTAATGCCAGCCATGCGCGTCCTTGTAGGCGGCGTTGGGCACCACCCAACTGAGCGTGACGGTAAGGCTGCCCGGATAGTTCAATTGTCCCACCGCGCCGGCCCACACCTGGCGCCCAAATTTGGTGTCGGTGGAAGCGATGCCCCAGCCATCGTTGACCACGGTGCTGCCCGGGGGCACGTAGACGCGCATCCACTCCCAGTAATTGATGTCCAGGTGGCCGAAATCGAACTTTTCCGTGTGGTCGCTCTGAGGGAAATTGAAGTCCAGCGTCATCTGGTGGGTCGCGTTGCCCTGTTCATCCACGGTGACCTGATCTTGCAAAAGATTGGTCATGAAGAAGTTGTCCTTCTCCGCGTTGACATTGGCATCCACGATCATCAAACTGTCCCCCTTGGCCGGGGCGTCGATCGTCGAGTCCACATGGTGTTTTTGGAGCAGTGCTTCCGTGTTCGGGTCGTTGAGATACACCTGCACGTCTTTGGTGTAGAGCGCATGCACGAAAAGCGAAACAAGCTTGCTGCCATCCGTGGAGAGCAGCGATTTGACTTTACTGAAAAAGTGCTTGAAGAGGTCCTCGCTGAACAATTTACGCTCGGACGAACCCGCGATGGGATTGTACTGGAGACCACTCTTCTTGTTTGGGCCGAGCTGGGCGGCGTGAATGTCGTCGACCAGCGTGTCCCAGGTGACGTTGGTCTTGAACTCCGGCAGGTAGACGCCGCCCGTGACTTTCATCGCGTCCTGAATGACCCACGGGGTGATAGCGATTACCCCCTGCACGGGCACCGGGCCACCTGGGGTGAGCGTGTAGAGGTGCGCGGTCTGATCGTTCTGCGCTTCGAGCTGGTACATCTGCTCAGCGGTTTGCGCCACCCAGGGAAAATCGGCTTCCAGATTCGACTCGCGGAAGCCATAGAAGTTGGCGTTTGAAAACCGGTACAGCCATTCGTAGCCCTGAGGCGGGAACTGGTCATTGATGTGCAGGCCCTGCTGATCCAGCAAAGTCACGTCCTGCAGGTGCATAGTCACCTTACCGCCGCGCAGCTCGATCACCCCGTAGTTGCCAATAAATCCCCCGCCAGCGCGCAGCTCGGACGAGTCCAGCACTTCTACGAGATAGTTTGTATCCTGTCCGATACCAAGCAACGCGGGCGCGGCCGCCAGCCAGACCTGCGCTTCACGCAGCTCCTGCTGGACCTGCGGCAAGCTCTTGCGGAACGACGCCAGAGCGGGTCCGATGCGCGGATCGAGGGTGTTCACCGAGGGGGGCAGATTATCGAGCCGCGGGATGACCGTGTTGACGATGGCGAAGACCTGAGCGGCATCCTGATTGATCACCGCCATGTCCGCGGTGGTGAGGCCAGGTGAGCTCGCGTCGAGTGGGTCTTTCAGGCGTGACGAGACGAGGCTGAGCATGTCGCACCCAATCATGCCGGCCCGCGAGGCTTCGATGGCGATGGGCAGCAGGGCCCGCGCGCCCTCGAGCATCGTGTGGTAGTGCGGTGAGATGGTCAGCAGCCCCGAGTACAGGCCAATGGTCGCGTTGACCTGGCTGAAGTCGCTATACGCCGCGGCAAGCTCGTCATGCGCCTGGGCGATCGCGTCCGCGTTGAGTGGATTGTGCGATAGCGCCTTAAAATCCGTCTCCGCGTTCTTGAGGTGCTGGATGCCCTGGCGCGCGAGCACCAGGTCATAAATGGCGGGCGACGCGACCAGACTGGATACGCAGGACAGGAGAATGCACACGCAGAGGAACACGGCCAGCGCGCGTCCGCCGGGCGTACTCATGAGGCGCCGGCGAAGATTCGCCACTCTCCCGCCCCCGGATCTACCGGCGGACCTACCGGAACCGCCAATCTGGCCCCCGCGCCCGGGCGCGCGCGAACCACCACGCGGATCGGCGAAATCGGCCTGGCCGGGCCAGGCCGCCGCGCCTCCGCCCCACTGTCCGCCCGCCCCACGCTGTTCGTCGTCCCATGAGGTCCACGTTGGCACATGCTCGCTTTCAGCCGTCCATGAGCTCTGGCCCGTGGGCCAGGCAACGGATTGGCTGCTTTGGTCGTTCCACGCCGAGGCCGCGGCGCCGGCGTTGGTCCACGCATGACCTTGATCGGCGTCGCGGTCTTCCCATCGCGACCACGTGGGTTGGGCCGAGCCTGGCCGCGAACCTGGACGGCCGGACCACGAATTGCGCCGATCCTCAGGCTCAACGCGTGGCGGTCGAGACCCATTGCTATGGCCATCCGCGCCACCCGCGCCCTGACTTCCACCAGCACCGCCGCCAGCGGGTGCGCCGGATACGCGCGGCCCGCCGCCTCCGACGGCACCGCCAGGCATACCGTCAGGCGCAGCGCCACCCCAGCCACTCAGCAAACCGCCATGGCCGCCTTCCAGGCGAGGAGGCGAACCCATGGAGCCGCGCCCGGCTTGGGGCGACCGCATCGCTGGATCGCCGTCCCGCTGGACGTCTCCTCCAGACCTGGCGGCCTGGCGCCAGCCACGGAGCGACGCGAAACCGCGTGGGGGGCGGTCGGAACCGCCGTTAGGCGAGCTACCGGCCCCGCGCCCGTTCTCCCGCGACGCTGGCCGCGAGGAGCGCGCTCCGGGATCGCGTCGCGCTCGCGGTCGGTCATCCATGCGCCTGTGCCTCTTTTCGCGGATTCGCCTCAACTTGGGGGTCTGGATCGCCACCCGGAGATGCCATAGATCGCGAGTCGCATAAGCGTCCGGTCACCGCCAGGAGAGCGCCGATGACCAGGCGATTTGAAAGCGGCCATTGCGCGGCGACTCTGGACGGGTTCCGCGTCGCGTCCTGCGATAGGCGCCCGCGCTCACCAATCATGCGATCAAACTGAGGTGAACGGGATAGCGGAGCCAAACGGTGGTCATCGGAGCTGGAGCGCGTGTCCAAGCACGGCCAGCGACGCGCGCTGCGGTAGGCACGGGAAACGCGCGCAACGTCGCGAGACGCCCCGGGGTGCCGCAACCGCTCCGTCACGGTCATTCTCCATCACCGCCAACGCGCGTGCAAGCTGCCCTCCGACGGGCGTACTATAGCACGTCAACGCATGGGATGCAACGGAAACCAGCCATCCTAGCTCGCTCAGGCCCGCACCCAAGCGAGCCAGGCAAACAGGGCCGACACGCGTAACTACGCCAGAGCGCTGGCCACTGCTCCGCACACATGCTCGGCGGTTTCCCAGCCGTCGTCTAATGACGAGTTGTCCTGGGTGTACACGGCGATCATGTAGGTCTCGTGGCCCAGCGTGACGATGCCGATGGTATCGGCGACCCAGAGCCCATCCGGACCAGGCACCCACCCATCCTTCATCGCCACGGTCGCGCCGTCTGGGGCGGTGAAGCCGACGCCGTGGCGCTGATCGGGCTGAATGCTTTCCATGAGATGGAGCGCCAGGGCCCGGTCCGGCGCGGTCAGGATCGCGCCATCATGCAGCAAAGTCAGGAGCCGCACCATGGCCAGAGGTGTTACGGTACTCCACCCAAACGCGTCAGGTGTTGGGCTGAGCCCCGACACACCAGCATATCGCATGAAGTTCGCCACCGCTTGCGCTCCGCCGATCGTGCCGTAGTACAGCGCGCTAGCGGCCTCGTTGTCGGAGTGTTCAATCATGTTCGTGAGCAGGGTCATTTCGGTGGCACTTGGCTCGCGGCCCTGTCGTTCGCGCTCCCAGAGTAGGGTCAACATAATAGGGAATTTGATCGTGCTCCCGGTAATGACCGGCATGTTGGCATTGGAATCATAGTACATGCCTCGGGTCTCGTCGTAGACCGCGACGCCGACACGATAGCCGAGGCGATTCAGATACGTGGCCAGCGCCGGGGCCAGGACATCGAACTCCGCACTGGGCATGGCGTACGGTGACGGCGCGCTATAGTCGACGGCGGCGGCGTTCACCCACGCGGTGCCCGCATGGCGACCGGCTTGCCACGTAACCCGATACCAGAGCACGTCGTCCACCCATTGCGCGTCGCCAGAGAGACTCAGCGGGAAATGTTCGCCGGCGTGGCCAACCGCCGCGGCCGCCGCGCTGGCGTTGGCTCGCAACGTGGCGCCCGTCGTAAGCCAGACTGGCGCTGATCGAAGGTGCGGCGTGGGCGGGCCGAAGGTCTCCAGATAGTCCCGTCCGACGTCGTACATTCGCACCTTCACGGCACCATTGGAGTCAGACACGACGACCAGGGCATGGTCAAACGCCTGCACCGTGAGGCGTGCGGATTGGCCGCCGGTCGTGGCCACGACGGGTAGCGCCTCCGTGATGGGTTGGCCCAGGTCCCGCCGCCAACCGTTCGGCGCGAGGCTGCCGCCCACCAGGGCTTGCCAGATCACCTCAGGGACGAGATGGCCGACGACTACGCCATTCCGCCGCCGTTCGGCAATGAAGGTCGCGTTCGGTCCCACCGCCCCGGTCCGGGCATACCACGCGGGCGCGGCGACAAGAGCGGCTGGCTCGGCCGCGTGGCGTATGCCAACGTACGTCAGGCTGGATGGCTGACCACCGATCGGGAGCGTGCTCCCCGCCGCGATGAGCGCCTGGAGGAGTGGCAGCCGCACCCCACCGGACGCCGGATCGGCGATGCCCGACTGGACGAGCTGCGCGATTGCTTGATCCTGAGCGTCGGCTTCGCGCGCGGCGGCCTGGCCGCGCGCCTGGCCGACCGCCTCGGGCGATGCTCCCGGCACAAAGAGCGCCCCCGCGACAAAGAACTGGATCCATCCACCGCGCACGGGGATCGCGGCGGTTATCGGTGACCCAAGGTCCTGAGGGAGCGGGCCATGACTCGCGTAGAGTGCCGCCACGACGGGTGCCAGGGGTTGCTGGGCAGTGGCGAAGTCGGCCCACCGCGGATCAGGCTGGGTGACTGGTAGCACCTGTTCGACACCTTGACGGCCGGTGCGCGCGGATACTGGGATGTCCAGCGACAGCCCAACGGTTGCGCAGACGACCAGGCTGATGATGCCGAGTGTCGCGGCCGCGACCCGAGGGGCCTTCAGCTGTCGCCGCAGGCCCTTGACATGATCCATGCGAGCCAGCCGCGGCAAGCGCGGCAATGTACCTTTCCCCACCCCGTGCTCCTCTTCAGCGCGCGCCGCGCGAATTGGGAGTGCCGAAGCAATCAGCATGCCAACGGCACGCGCCACGTGGGCTTCTCTCATCACCATACGAAGCAGGGCAGGCACTCGCCACTAAGTGGCCCGGTTGGCATAGGCGTGCGCCGGCGCGGACTCGCCCGATCCGGCTAGCCTATCAGGAACGTCGTGTGAGAGCGACGCCTCAGCGGCGCAACGGTAGGCAGCCGCCGGGCTGGACATGCCCGGCCACCATGAGGAGGGTGGGCTGGCATCCGAACAGGCAAATGGTCAGGAGGTGATTGGCGGCTCACGACCGTCCATGGTACGATGGCCGCGGCGCAGGCACGTACCGTCTCTCGCCAGTCGTTCAGGTGCGCCAGAGCCCAGGAACCATGCTTAATTTCACGGTGATCGCGCAGGGCGTGGCAATTGTCCTGATCGATCTCGTCCTCAGCGGCGACAATGCGCTGGTGATTGGCGCGGCCGCCGCGCGCCTGCCCGCACGGCAACAGCGCCGAGCTATCGTGTGGGGCGGTGTCTTCGCGCTCGTGCTCCGGTTCGCGATGGCCGTGGCCGCCACCGAGTTGCTGCGCATACCGCTGCTCTCGGCCCTGGGCGGCGTGGTCGTTCTTGGGATCGCCGTGCGCCTGGCGCTCCCCGATGGAGAGTCCGGGACGGGATCGCGCGCGGCGAGCTCGCGGCTGGGTGGCGCCATCCTGACCATCGTGGTCGCCGATGTGACGATGAGCCTGGACAACGTACTGGCCATTGGAGCCCTGGCGGCCGGTAACGTCATCTTGCTCGCCGCGGGACTCGTGTTGAGCATGAGCCTGCTGTTTGTGGCCAGCGCGGTGGTTGCCGTCCTGATCCGCCGCATGTGGTGGCTGCTCGACATCGCCGTCCTGGTGTTGGGCTGGACAGCGGCTCACCTGATTACCGGCGATAACCTGGTGATGGAATGGCTCGCTCATCACCTGCCGTCGGCGATTCCAGCTTCGCTGCCTGTGCCGGTAGCCGGGCCAAGCGGATCATGGCTCGTGTACGCGCTGTGTTTCGCCGT
>JANWHL010000186.1 GCA_025450405.1 Ktedonobacterales bacterium | reverse complement strand
GCGGCGCCGATGGCGCGCGAGCGGTTCGCGAAAGGAGCGGGCACTCATGCCCGGAGAGGTTTCCTTACAGGTCCAGACCGGCAGGGACCGGATGGCCGCCACGGGCGGGAGTCAGGTGGCGTACGTCCTCGTCGAGGCTCAGCCCACCGGGGCGATGAGCCAGGTGCGCATGCCGCTCAACTTCACGCTGTTGTTCGACCACTCCGGCTCCATGAAGGGCGACAAGCTGCGCAGTGTCAAGGACGCCGTCAAGCTGGTGGTGGACCAGATGGCCCCCGATGATCTCGTCTCGGTGGCGATCTTCGACGACAACGCCAAGGTCATCGTCCCCGCCCAGCCGGCCTCAGATAAGGACGGCATCAAGCGCGCGATTGACGGCATCCGCGACGGCGGCGGCACGGCCATGTCGCTCGGCATGAGCGTCGGCCTCAACGAGCTGCGCAAGCACGCGGCGCCAGCCTTCGTCAACCGCATGGTGCTGCTGACCGACGGCGTGACCTATGGCGACGCCGACCGCTGCCGGCGCATCGCCGACGACGCTGGCGCGGCCGGCATCGGCATCTACCCGCTGGGTATCGGCGCCGACTGGGAAGAAGACCTGCTGGACAACATCGGCCAGCGCAGCAGCGGCATGCCCGCCGAGTTCATCCGCACCCCCGCCGACGCGCTGGGCCTCTTCAGCCAGCAATTGCAGAGCGCCGCCGCCGTGGCCGTCCGCAACGTCCAGCTCACGCTGCGCCTCTCGGCCGGCGTCATGCCCAAGAAAGCCGTCAAGGTCCTGCCGCTGATCGCCGACCAGGGCGCGGCGCCGCTCTCGGACCGCCAGGTGGCCGTCGCGCTGGGCGACCTGGAGCGCGACACGCCGCAGGCCGTGCTGGTCGAGCTGATGGTCGATCCGCGGCCGGCGGGCGTCTTCCGCCTCGCCCAGGCCGAGCTCTCGTACGATGTCCCTGGCGGGTCGGTCACCGAGAAGGAGCGCGCCGACGTGGTGGTCACCTTCACCGATGACCCCATCACGCCGGAGGACGCCAATCCCACCGTCCTCAATTTCGTCGAGAAAGCCAACGCCCACCGGCTGGTGACGCGTGTCCTCGACGAGTACAAGAAGACCGGCAAGGTCACCACTCGCCTGCATCCCAATGTCACGCGCATCCTCGACCCCGAGACGCAGCGCGCCCTGGACCAGCTGGCGGCGGGCCAGGCGCTCAGCTCTGAGCAGGTGAAGACGATCGGCAACAAGACACGTAAGCTCACCCAGAGTTTCGACGAGGGCCGTTGAACCACGAGGGCGGCTGAGCCAGTCCCGGATGGGGTACACTTGCGGCGTGTGCTTCAGGAGGAGGAGAGTATCATGTCCATTCGTTGTTCCCAGGGCCACGAGAACCCTGATGGGTCGGCCTTCTGCGACGAGTGCGGGGAGCCGCTGGCGTCCGCGGCTCCCGCCATGGCGAGCGGTGTTCCCGGCGGCGCGATGTCCGGTGGGGGGGCGATGCCCACGGCCGGCGCCACCGTCACCTGCCCCACCTGCGGCGCGTCCAACGCCGCGGGCGAGTCGTTCTGCGCGAATTGCGGCGCCAGCCTGACCGCCGCCCCAGCGCCGGCACCAGCCGCCAGCGCGCCGGCACCCATGCCCGCCGCCATGCCCGCCGCCAGCGCCCAGGCGCCCCAGCTCGTGGTCGAGGCGGATAACTCCACCTTCGATCTGGCCGGCAAGAGCGAAGTGGTCATCGGGCGCGAGGACCCTGTGAGCAACATTTATCCCGATGTGGACCTCACGCCGCACGGCGGCGAAGATGGCGGCGTCTCGCGCGTTCATGCCAAGCTGCTGGTCAACAACGGCCAGTACCTGCTCGAAGACCAGAACAGCACCAACTTCACCTACCTGAACCGTCAGCGGCTCCAGCCCAAAGTCCCCACTCCGGTCAAGGACGGCGACGAGATCCGCCTGGGGCGCGTTTCGTTGCGCTTCCACGGGTGATAGTGAGCTAGCTCCCCGCCGCCAGTCCCTCGATCGTCGTGGCGAGGTCGTCGATGTCGCCAAGATGGGTCGTGAGGTAGCCGTGGAGCGCGTCGCGGTCCAGGGTATCGCCGGCGCGCAGCAGACCCTCGCGCTGGTCGATCAGCAGCTCCAGCCGATAGGCCAGCTCGCGCGGGAGGATCCCTTTGCCCGCGACAATGCTGAGCAGCTCGTGGTGGGCCTCGGGCCGGCGCAGCCCCAGCCCAGCGACGATCAGCGCGCACGCGCGCAGGCACGTCTCGATGGCACTCAGCAGGTAGCGCTCCGCCAGCCCGTGCCGGTGATAGTCCGCCGTAAACTCGGCCACCGGCACATCCGCCATCTCGCGCAGAATCGCCAGCGCCGCGCGCAGTTGCCCGGCGATTTGCGCCAGCTCGGCGCGGTCGAGCGCGGTCGTCCCCGCGCGCAGCCGCTCGGCCAGCGCGTGCGACTGCATCTCGTCCATGCGCTTGAAATCGAGGTAGCGCATCACCGCGTGGGTCTCGAAGGCGGCCCGGCGCTTCTCATCCCGCGAATAGAGGATCTGCCCGTACTTGATGACCTGGAGCTGGAGCACGAGCGACGCCTGGTTCAGGATCACCACGTCGATCGTGTCGCTCTCCAGCCGGCGGGTCAGCTCGCTCAGGAAGTAGAGCTGGTAATCGAGGA
Organism: Ktedonobacterales bacterium; assembly: GCA_025450405.1. Classification (GTDB taxonomy): domain Bacteria; phylum Chloroflexota; class Ktedonobacteria; order Ktedonobacterales; family JADMIN01; genus JANWHL01. The sequence goes on along the minus strand of JANWHL010000186.1, from coordinate 5,086 downwards.
ACCGGTCCTTCTCGATCGCGGTCTGGAGGAGCACCGCGATGTCCACGTCGGAGAGGTGCCCGAAGGCGGCGCGGCCGGAGAGCGCGCCGGAGAGATACGCCGCGTCCACGGGATTCTGGGCGAAGAGCTGGTTGAGCTGCGCCTGCTTCTCGAAGAGATTCATGAATCGTTCACCCCCTCGCGCTGGCAAGACCGAGCATTCCGCCGAGCCTCTTGGGGGGAGTATACGCTGGTCTCTCGCGGGGCGCACTCACCCCGTACTTGCGTGCCACGGTGTCGCACGTCTAGCTCACGGGCCCCTCACTCCTCCGCGTCTCTCTGTCTCTGTCTCTCTGCGTCCTCCGCGTCCTCGGTGGTTGATCCGTCCCCTCTCCGTCTCCTCCGTGTTCTCTGTGGTTCCGTCGTCCACCCTCTACCCCTCCACCCACTCCTCCCCGTCCTCGGCAACTTCCTTCTTCCAGATCGGCACCTTGGCCTTCAAGGTGTCGATGGCGTAGCGGCACGCTTCGAAGGCCTCCGCGCGGTGCGCGCAGGCCACCGCGACCACCACGCTCACCTCGCCGATCTCCAGCCGGCCGATGCGGTGCGCCATGGCGACGCGATCGGTCTCCCAGCGGCGCTCCACCTCCGCGGCGATGGCGGCCATCTCCGTCTCGGCCATTTCGGGATAGGCGTCATACTCCAGGTAGCGCACCCGCTTGCCGCGCGCGTGGTCGCGTACCACGCCCTCGAAGGTCACCAGCCCCCCCGCGCCGGGATGCCAGACGCTCTGGACGATGGCATCGACGGCGGGCCGATCCAGGGGCTCGCGTGTCACGCGGATCACGGTTGCCATGGCGCGCCTCCTTCCACGGTCCCATCTCGTGGCGCCCCACCGCCCAATGGCGGGATGAAGACCAGCTCATCCCCCGCCGTGAGCGCGGTCTCGGGCGCCACATACGCGCGATTCAGCGCCGCCACGCAGCGCCCCAGCAACGGGGCCAGCGCGGGATGGCGCTCCGCCAGCGCCGCGCGCGCGGCGGCGACGTCCGCCGCCGCGGGCAGCTCGAGATCTTCGTCCGCGCGTCCCACGGTCTCGCGCAGGGCGGCGAAGTACCGAATGTGGATATGCATGCCGTGTGCCAGCCCGCTTTCTTGCTCGCCCATGCCTATCCTTTGGCCGGCCGCTCCGCCAGCAGGGACGCCAGCTCCACGAAGAGCCGCACGCCCACACCCATCGCGCCGCGCTCGGCGTCGGGTTTGCGTTCGGCGCGCCAGGCCACGTTGGCGATGTCGAGGTGCGCCCAGGGCCGGTCGCCGACAAAACGACTGAGCACCTTGGCCGCCAGAATCGCGCTGCCCTGGCGCCCGCCCGTCTGCTTCACGTCGGCGATCTCGCTCCGGATCAACTCATCGTACTCCGGATCCATGGGCATTGGCCAGACCCGATCGCCCGAGGTCTCGCCCGCCTGCTGGACGAGCCGCTGGAGGTCAGCATCGTTGCAGAAGAGGCCCGCGCGCACGGGTCCCAGCGCCACCCCAACCGCTCCCGTGAGCGTGGCCGCGTCCACGATCGGTGCCAGCCCCAGCCGCACCGCGTGCGCCAGCGCGTCGGCCAGGATCAGCCGCCCCTCGGCGTCGGTGTTGAGGATCTCGATGGTGGTACCGTTGGAGGCGCGCAGGATGTCACCGGGATGGTAGGCGCGGCCGCCGGGCATGTTCTCGGTGGTGGGGACGAGCCCCGTCACGTTGATGGCGGGCTTGAGCTCGGCGATGGCGCGCATCGCCCCGAGCACCGCCGCGCCGCCCAGCATGTCCATCTTCATGTCGTCCATGTGCTCGGCCGGCTTGATGGAGATGCCGCCGGAATCGAAGGTGATGCCCTTGCCCACCAGCGCCAGGCCCGGCTGATGCGCCGGCCCGCCGCGATAGCGCAGAATGATCAGCCGCGGCGGCTCGGCGCTGCCACGCGCCACGCCCAGCAGCGCGCCCATGCCCAGCCGTTCCATCTGTTCGGGTCCCAGCACCTCGCACGCCAGCCCCACGCGCTCGGCCATGGCCCGCGCCCGCTCGGCCAGCGCGGTCGGCGTCAGCACATTCGGCGGCTCGTTGCCCAGGTCGCGGGCCCAGTTGGTGGCCTCGGCCAGCATGCGCCCGCGCTCGATGGCGGCGCGCAGGACCGCTTCGCGGCCGCGCGAGAGGATCGTGATCGCGTCCAGGGCGCGCCGCGCGGGCGGAGGTAGCGCGCCGTTCGCCCCGGATTTCATCCCGGCCTCCACCTCGGCCATTGCCCCGCCCTCCGGTTCGCCGTGCGGCTCTGTCTCCGGGACGCTCTTGTAGCGGTCGAAGCGGTAGAGACCGGTCAGTGCGCCCTCGGTCGCGGCCCGCGCGGCCAGGGCCAGGTTCACGCCCGATTCCGCCCACGCGAGCGCCAGCCCCACATGGCGCGCGCCCGCCCGCCGCAGGGTCCGGCAGGCGATAGCCGACACGCGGCGGATGCGATCGGCGTTGAACCGGTCGCGCGGCCCCAGCCCCACCACGGCCACCCACGCCAGGTCAATCTTGCCGAGCGTGTGGACCAGCGTGACCTCGTCCGCCGCGCCGGTGATCTCGCCGCGGGCGCGCAGCGACTCGATGGCCCCCACCATCGCGCCATCCAGCGCCGCCGCTGGGCCTTCCAGATGGTCCGCCCCGGCGAAGACGCCCACGGCCACCGCGTCGCCCTCGAACAACAGCGCGTCGCGCGTGCTGATGCGGACCTCGGGACTCGATACCTCCGCCGGGATACTGACCTCGCCCGCCACCTCTACCGACACGGCCGCTCCTCGCTTCCTAGTCCGGGTCGCGCGATCATCTCGCGCGATTTGGGTGCGCACGCCACCATGTTGGCTATTTTACCAGCTTTGGGCCGCGGGGCAAGCGCGGCGCTCACCACATGGCCGGATAGCCGCGCCCGCTCCAATGGCCCAATCCGCCCCGCGGCGAACGATCACATGGGTGGGTATGAACGGTGTCGGGGAGGCGCCGTGTCGCGCCGCTCAGGCCTGGTCCGGGCCCTCGTCGAACGCGGGATGCGCCCCCAGCGCGCCCAGGCGCCGCTCGGCCGCGCGGCGCAGCCTCCGGACGTAATCGCGCGGTGTCCCCGCGGCGGCGAACACGTGAATCCGTCGCGGTGGTGGCAGCGGTGTCGGCAGCGCGCGCGGGGCAATTGGCAGGGCATTGGGCGGGGAATGTGACGCGCCAGCGCGTCCCGCCGGAACCAGCGGCGGCAGCACGCGCCCGAGCCGTGAGACCGGCGATGAGAGCGTCACATCCAGCGTGGCGAGTCCGGCCTCGCTGGCCAACTCCGCCTCCAGCACCAGCCGCGATCGCCAATCGCCCAGCAGGTCGCGCAGGGCGTGGGCGGGAATGGGCACCTCACCCTCCCAGACGCAGACATGCCAGTGGTCCGCGCCCGCCCGCGCGCCTCCGGCCAGCGCCGCCGCCCCGGTGGAGGACGACCCCGCCAGCGCGACGAAGGCCTGGGCGTTCGTCAGGTCGAAGAAGTCCGCGGGCAGGGCGCCGGCCGTGTACGCCAGCTCGATCGCCTTGCGCAGCATGCTGTGGGGGGCGAGGTTCCGGTGGCTGGCTTGCAGATAGCCGTAGACGCGGACACGCGCGTCCAGCCACGCGCGCGCGGCATCTTCCCCGGTGTCGATCAAGCACGAACGCGGGCGGTCGCCATCCGGCGTGTCGGGGGCCGCTGGCAGGGGGCGCAGGGCGCGGGCCAGCTCTTCGGGGGCATACTCCGGCGCACCCAGACCCGACGCGGTCAGAAAGCGCGCCAGATTGTCGGCGTTGTCGTAGTCCAGCGGCCCGCTCAGCAGTGCGCCGCGGCCGTCAGCTCCCCCACCGACGATGAGGTCGGCCACCTCGTCCCAGTCCAGCCAGGCCAGGCGCCGCGCCGCGGGCGCGGAGAGCGCCGTCCGTGCCTCGGCCAGCAGGCGCGCCGCCCGATGCTCGTGGTCCACGCCCAGGACGGTGCGCATGATCGGCTCGCAGAGGTGCGAGAACGGTCCGTGGCCGAGATCGTGGGCCAGGGCGGCGGCTTGCAGCGCGCGGTCGCGCGGGCGGGCCAGCCGCGCCAGGTGATAGACGCCGCGCGCGTGGTCCAGACGCGAGGGAAACGGCCGTTCAAAGAGCAGCTCGCCGGGCACGTCCGAGAGCGAGATGCCGGCCAGCCGCGTGAACGGTGGCGTGGCCGCGAGGTCCGCCGCCCAGGCCGCCAGCCGCACCTCGCCATAGAGCGGATCGGGCCATGCGCGTGGATGCGCGCCGGTGGTTGCCGCCTCACCCGCCCGTTGCCGCGATCCCTCGCGGTCTCGCCGTCCGACTCCATGCCGTGTGGCCGTATCGCTGTGCGACCGCGCGGGTGAGGTCTCTGAATCGGGGTCGCTGAAGTTCACGCTGTGGCTCCCGGTCGGGCTCGTCGGGCGATCGGGCGCAATCGCCGCCGCCGCCCGCCACAGCATAGCAGAGCATGCCGGGTCGCCGCAAACGCGCGCCGCGCGAGTCGTGGGCGCCGCCCTGCCCGCCAGCACTCGCACGGCCCACCAGATGGGGTACACTCAACGGCGGGCCGGGTCACTGCGACCATTTCCGCGACCGTTCCCACCACGCGTGCCCGAATCTCGCCTTGGAGGAGCCATGGATCAGCAACCAGCGCCACCCATGACCATCGACGACTTCACCAAAGTGGATATCCGCCTTGGACGCGTGCTCGCCGCCGAGCCGTTGGCCGGCGCGCGCAAGCCCGCCTACAAGCTGCGCATCGACTTTGGCCCCATCCTTGGCATCAAGGCGTCCAGCGCCCAACTGACCGAGCGCTACCGCCCCGAAGAACTCGTGGGCCGGCTGGTATTGGGCGTGGTCAATCTGCCACCCCGGCGCGTGGCGGGCTTCAATTCCGAGACCCTCACCCTCGGCCTGGCCGACCACGACGGCGCCGTGGTGCTGCTGGCCGTGGACCCCGCCTGGGCGGATACGGTTCCCCTCGGCGCGCGCATGTTTTGACCGGAAGCGCCTGACCTGGGGCCTTTTGACTCCAACTTCCGCTCGCCGCCCGCTC
>JANWHL010000185.1 GCA_025450405.1 Ktedonobacterales bacterium | reverse complement strand
GGCCGTAGTCGCGCCGGTGGCCCACCCACCCGGTGAGGACGACGCGGCGTCCTTCGTCGTCGAGCGTGAGCTCGCCGCATGTGGCGGTGCGCAGCGCAGTGGCGAGCGGGCTGGGCGCGGTGGCACTGGGCGCGGGGGCGCCGGCTGGCGTGTCGGATGGGGTGCGGGCGGACTTGCGGGTGCGCGAGCTCACGCGGTTACTCCTGTCGCCTGGTGGATGTGAAGAGTCCTCTCCCCCAGCCCCCAGGGGGGACCCCAGCCCCTCCCCGTCGCGACGGGGAGGGGGGCCAGAGGGTGGACCGCGACGCGGGGCGCCCGCGCGCAGGGGCCTCGGGCGCCCCGTGCGGGGTGGCGATGAGTGGTACGGGGGCGCGGGGTCATCCGCCGGAGGCGGCCGGGAGAGTGATCATGACGAGATGGGCGCCGCTCCAGGCAAAGACGCGGGTACCGTCCGGGGAGACGGCGACGCTCTCCAAGGGGGCCAGCGACGAGGTGTAGAAGTATTGCTGGACCGGCTGGAGGTAGAGCCCATTGACGCTGAAGCGTACCACGCGCGGGGTGGTGCCGTCGCCCACCACGATGGTCGCCGCGGCGGAGCGATCGGCGCTCAGGCTGCTGGGCCCGGAGAAGAACGTGGGCGCGCCCGTGGGCGCCGGCGGGGTGGGCAGCGGTGTCGGCGCGGTGGTGGGCGTGGGCGCCGCGTGGGTGGGGGTCTTACTGGCGGCGGCCGTGTGGGTGGCGGTGGCGGCTGGAGCGATCGAGCCGGTGGCCGCCTGCGATGTCGCGGTGGCGGCGGGTGTCGTGATGGCGCCCGCGCCGGCGGGCAGGGTCGGCACTGGCGAGCCCGGCTGGTAGGTGCTGGGATCGACGGGGGTGATGGGGCCGGCGAGCGCGACCGGGTCCACGACTGCCTGACCGGCTGGGGCCAGGCGCAGGATTGAGCCATCGGTCAGCAGGGCGAAGGGCGCGTTGCCGGCCGCCACGCCGAGGGCGCTCACGCCGGCGGGCGTCGTGACGGTCTGGGCGGGCTTTGTGGGCTTCGCGCCCACGAAACGCCAGACGCCGCCAGACTGTGTGCTGACGCCCTGATAGGCAACGTAGAAGTCGGTGCCCACGGCGGCGAGGGCCACGGGAAGATGGGCGGTGTTGCCGGGGACCGCGAAGCGGATCGCGGCTTTGCCGCCGGCATCGATGCTGACGACGTACCAGTGCCCGGACTCCTGCTCCAGGGCGTAGACGGCGGGACCGTCGGTGGTGATGGCCTTCACACCGGTGGCGACGGGAGTGGGCGCGCAAATGGCCAACTCCTGGCCGAGCAGCACCTGATAGAGCGCGCCCTGGGCGGTGAGGGCGTAGATGCGCACGACGGTGGGCGACTGGCCGGAGGTGGCGGGGGTGCCAGAGCCGGCGACCGCCAGGGTGCCGGCCCCGGTCGCCAGGGACTGGGTGCCGCAGGAAAGGCCGTATGAGGTGACAGCGCTGGCGGGGAGTGGCGTGATGAGCGCCTGCCGATTGTACGCGCCGAGGACGGCGCGGACGGCGGGAGCGATCTGCTCCGAGATGGCCTGTTGGATCTGCGCGCGGCGCGGGCTGTCCGCGGGCAGGGTGGTGAGGTCGTGGTCGAGAACCGCGCGGGCCGCGGCCAGGTTGGCCAATGCGGTGCCGGGGTTCTGACTGGAGGCGGCCTGGGCGGCCGCGCGCGCGGTGGAAAGGTCGGTGCCAATGCGCTGATCAGCGGCGAGACCGGCGGCATAGGGGCCGGCGACGACATCCCAGATGCCCGCCGCGAGCATCAGCAGGGCGGCGACGGCCAGCAGGCGTACGGCGACGGTGGGCCAACCGCGCTTGCGGGCGCGGGAGCCGGACGCGCCAGAGGTGGCCGGTAGGGCGGCATGCCGCGCTGATAGCTTGCCGGTGCCGGCGATGGCGGCGGTCGGGGGGAGGGGAATGGTGGGAGCGGTGTCGATGCGGATGGTCGGGGGCAGAGGGATGGTGTCGTCGCTGAGCGGGACTTCGAGCACCTGGACGACGACCGCGGTGATGTTGTCGGGTCCGCCGTTGCCGTTGGCGAGATCGATCAGGTGCTGGACGCCGCTCTCAGGCCGATCTTCGAGCACGACGCGCGCAATCTCGGGCTCGGCGACGTAGCCGTGCAGACCGTCGCTGCAGAGGAGGACGCGGTCGCCGGGGCGCATGTCTTCGATGAAGAGGTCGGCGGTGACCTCGGGTTGGGGGCCAAGGCTGCGGGTGATGACATTGCGCTGGGAGTGGTGGCGGGCCTGTTCCTCAGTGAGGATGCCCGCGCGGACCTGCTCAGCCACCCAGGAATGGTCGCGCGTGACCTGGCGAAGGGTGCCGTCGCGCAGGATGTAGGCGCGGCTATCGCCGATGTTGACGAAGAGGGCGCGCGGCCCGATGAAGACGACGGCCACGCAAGTGGTGCCCATGCCGCTGTGGTTGGCGTGGTCGCGGGCGTCGCTATAGATGGCGACATTGGCCTCGCGGATAGCGCGGGCCAGGGCGGCGAGGGCGTCGTCGTCGGACGGTTTGTAGTATTCGTCGCGGATGGTGTGGACGCCGATGTCGCTGGCGACCTCGCCGGCGGCATAGCCGCCCATGCCGTCGCAGACGACGAAGAGCGCGCCGCGCCGTTCGAGCTCGGTTGGAGTGTCCGGGACAACGTGAAGGACATTGTCCTGGTTGCGTTCGCGCTTGCGGCCGACGTCGGTCAGCTCCGCGACGGCAAGGCGGAGTTGGTTGGTCAAACGTCGCCCTCCTGCCAGTCCGCGCGCCTAGCGGTCACATCGCGGACCATTTTACACCGACGAGCCTGAAAACGCAACGAGATATGCCCTGATTTCCTGGTGTGCCAGCCCCCGCTTGGCGTCGCGGCGCGAGTAGCGAGGGCCTAGCGAGGGGTGGGGCATTGGGGCACGGGCATCCGCTGGATGGTCGCCGCGCGCCCCATCAATGTGCTCCAACGAGCGTGCCGCGCGGGAGTCACAGGGTCCTGATGAACGCCGGTGAGCGGATAGCGGAACGAGCCTGGCGCGAGTTTCAGACCGCTTCCTCGCCTGGACGGTCCAGGAGGGTACTCGCGGTACACCCGAGCCGCCATTGCTCCGCGCGCGCCTCTTCCTCGTCGGGCATTCCCATCTCGTGGTACAGGCCCTCGGCCTCGCCGAGCATGCGGCAGCCTTCTTCGCGGTCGCGATCGTGCTCGATGAGGAACCGCCCGAGTACCAGAAGCGAGACCGCGATGTCCGGTCCGCTCTGCACCTCAACGGCGATGTCCAGACTCTCGCGGTGCAGTGTTTCCGCGCGGTCCAGGTCGCCGCGTTTCTCCGCGACCAGCGCGAGATAGTAGATCACCGCGCCCTCACTCTGACGATCCTGGGTCTCGCGGGCAATGGCGAGCGCCCGCAGGAAATAGGCCTCTGCCTCGTCCACCTGACCGCGCTGGGCCGCTATCTCGCCGAGTTCGACATACACTACGCCCTCACCAGAGGTGTCGCCGCTTTCGCGGCGGATAGCCAGGCTCCGCTGAAAATACACCTCGGCCTCTTCCAGGCGCCCGCGCCTCACCAAAATCTGCCCCAGGCTGCTCAAAAGGAAGCCTTCGGCGTCGTGGTCCTCCACTTCGCGCACGATGGCGAGGGCCTGATGGTAGTAGGCCTCGGCGGCCTCCAGCCGCCCGCGCCGATGCGCCACCTGGCCCAGGCGTGACAGGGCCACCCCCTCTCCCTGGCGGTCGTCAATCTCTTGGCGGCGCGCCAGGTCCCTTTGGTATGCCTGCTCAGCCGCGCCCAACTGACCGGCGTTGGCGAGGATGTCGCCCAGATAGGCGGCGATGTTGGCGGCGCGAAGGTTGTCGACGCGCTCGCCCGTCCGCTCGGCCACGCGCTCGGCGGCGGCGCTGCCCCAGGGAAGGTAGCGCAGGCCAGCTCGTGTGCGGCCAGTGTCCCGCCAGAAGGCGCGCAAGCCATTGCAGATGCCAATGATGATGTCATCACTCTCGGAAACGTCAGACGCGTGCTCGTGGATCCACTCCAGCGCGCCAGCGATGTTCGCGTCATCGGGCACGAGCACCAGGTCGGGGGTTGCGTTGGCATAGGCGGCGTAGTGATACGCGATGGCGAGGTAGGCTGTGTCGCGTTTCGGCGCGGGCCAATGGGCCAGCTCGACCTCGGCGAAGGCGCGCAACAAGGGATGGAGACGAAGGCGCTCGCGATCGCTTCCCGGCGGCATACTCTCGTTGACCAGGGCGTCGAGGAGGGCGCGCGCCACCAGGGTATCCAAGCTCGCGGTTGGATCCTCCACCCCAAGCCCCTCGGCCACCGCGAGGGCGGCCTCGCGGCCAAACTCGGCTGTGGCGAAGGCGGCGAGTCCGGCAAAGAGGCGCCGGGAGTCGGCGGGAAGGGCGTCGTAGCTGCTGGCGAACGCGTGCTGGACCGCGGCTGGCGCGTCGCCTTCGAGCAGCCGCAGAGCGCGCTGGGGGTTCTCCAGCTCAGACGCCAATTTGGCCAGGTCGCGGCGCGCGGCTGAGGCCCCGGCGAGCTTGACCGCCAGTGTGTGCCGATCCAGCGTGCGCACGATGCGGAGCGCGGCGTCACGCTCGCCCGGCGTGAGGGCGGCGGCGTCCGCCCGGCCGAGTGCCTGGGCGAAGAGCTCCAGCGCATCGCTCTCGGGGAGGACATCGAGCGAGCGACGGCCGTCCGCGGGCACAGCCGCGGGGGCAAGGCGGTGGCGCGCGGTGATCAGCACGGCGGCGCCAGCCGCGCGCAGTGGGGCGACCGCCCGCTCCACGGGGCAGGCCGGCTCGACGTTATCGAGCACGACGAGGGCGCGCTTGCCATCCAGCAAGTTGTGGGCGGTCTCGGCCAGGCCGGCGGCGTCGGCGGCCTCGGGCTGCCGGCGGCCAGGTTCGAAGCGGGTCAGGGCGTCGCGCAGGATGCCAAGCGCATCGGAGCGATCCTGGCAGAGGACGACGGCAATGCCGTCGGGGAAACGCCGCTCGGCGATCAACACGCGGACGGCGGCGGCGGCGAGCGCGGTTTTGCCGATACCGCCCATGCCGCCGACGGCGGTGATGGCCGCGGCGCCGCCGGCGCGGAGGCGCTCGAGGACCCACGCGAGGTCGTCGTCGCGGCCAATGAAGCGATCGGGGGCGGGCAGGAGGCCGTCGTCGAGAGGCGGGGCGGACTCGCTCCGGATGGAGACGCCAGCGCGGACCTGGGCCACCAGTCCTTCCAGTGCGCGGGCATACGCGGAGTCGGTGGGATCGGTGAAATCGAACGCGTGGAAGTTGGCGATGATCCGCGGCAGGGTCGTTCGCGAGGGCGGGAGCCAGACCGGCAGGATCGCGCCGCGCGCGAGGGCGTTGTGACGCATGACAATCTGGTCCAGCTCGTAGGCGACCCAGCGGGAGCGCATGGCGGCGGGCGATACCAGGATGATGAAGACGTTGCGACTGGATATCTGGGCGACGATCTCGCTGGGGAATGACTGGCCGCCGAACAGGCCGCCCACGCCCGATCGTTCGGGCAAGCGGTCATACCAGACGGCGTCGGCGTCGCCGAGCTCGGCCCGCAGGTGCGCGGCAAGATGCTGGCCGAAGGCGTTGTCCTCGGGCTGACCGCTGTGGCTGATGAACACGCGCGGAACGAACGGCGGCCCGCCCACGGGCGGATTGGCCGGCGGAGGCGAGGCGGACGGCGGGCGCTCGTCGTCCGAAGACGGCGGAAGAGCGGTCGCGACGTAGACCACGGACGAGGCGACCGCGACGGGTGGGATGGCGGAACGCGCGCGGGCGGAGCCGGAGCGCCGTGATGAGTGCGCGTGCCGGGGGCGTCGCGGCGACACCCGAAGCCACAGCACCAGCGTCAGCGCGAGGAGGATACCGCCAGACGCGGTGGCGGCCCATGGGGCGGCGAGGAGCGGCGGCATGGGGGGACACCTCCGTGCGAAGCGCCAACGGCCGAGTGACGGTCTCATGCGTCTTCTGTTCAAGCCCGCGTCAGGGGGTGGTGTGGGACGCGGGCTTGATGGGGGTTGGGGAGGCAGGGTGGGATCCATTCGTGGACCCGTTGGAGTTTGCCCCACCGGTCAGGCGGCGGAGGAGGGCGATCAGTCCTGCGATGATGAGGACGGCGAGCAGGAAGAGGCTCACCACGACGAGCCAGAAGGCGATGCCGGCGGCGGGCGAGGTGCCATTGGGGCTGGGGTTGGGATTGGGGTTGGCGGGGGTTGGCGCGGCTCCGGGGCCAGGGGTCGCCGGCGGGCGCCCACCGGTACCCGCACCGCCGCCCACGGTGGTCGGTGTGGTGGTGGGTCTGCCGGGCTGGGTCTGGCCGGGGGCGCACTTGACGGCGGTGAAGCTGGAGGTGTCGATGCCCTGCGAGCCGTTGGCGTCGGTCGCGGCCGCGTCGAGGGTGTGAAGGCCGGTGGCGACGGGGATGGAGGCGCCGATGTCGATAGCGTTCGGACCATCCGACGCGGTGGTGAAGGGGACGCTCGCGCCATCTAGCGCGAGATGCTCGGAGGCCAAGCGGTCTTGTGCGGAGACGTCCACGAGGATGTCGAGTTTGCCGGCGCAGATGGTGGCGCCGTGCGCGGGGCGCATGATGGTGACCTGTGGGGCCGCGCCGGAGGCCGGGGAAGCGGCCTGGGCGGTTGGCGCGAGGCCGGTGGCCACGCTGACCAGCGCCAGCGCCAAGCTCGCCAGGGCCACCTCGGCGGCGCGTGGCAGCCGCGCGCGGGCGGCCCTGGTATGGGGCCGCGGCGATGGCGTCCGCTCGACTCGATGGGCATCGCGAAAAGATGTGAGGGCGCGCGACATGGTCTCTTCCTCCCCGTCGCCATGGGCACGCGATCCACCTGGTCGCGCCCGCGGCCACCCGACCAATCGGAGCGCGCAAGCATCCGGCATACCAATTCGGGAGGAGGACGAGGGATTCACAATGAGGACACAGAGGACACGGAGGAGGGAGGGAGAAGGGAAACTACAGAGAACAGGGAAACCACAGAGAACACGGAGAGGACGGGGACTGAACCAGAGAGGGCGGGCGAGGGCCCGGAGAGAGGGAGAGGACGGCGAAACATGAATGAGATCGCCGAGGTGGCAAAGAGGGAAACGGTGTGGGCCGCCGTGTGGGCGCGATGAGGGCGAGGGGGACGGCGGGGAGCGTGTGGGAGGGTGAGGGTGAGTGGGAGGGTGAGACGACGTGAGAGCGGGAGGTGATCAGGGAAGGC
>JANWHL010000184.1 GCA_025450405.1 Ktedonobacterales bacterium | reverse complement strand
GTTGGGCGTCACTGGGCACGGCGAGGCTGCGCCATGAGGACCATCGCTTTGAGTGGACCCGGGCTGAGTGTCAGGATTGGGCGCGGCGAGTCGGTGAGCGCTATGGCTACGAGGCACGCTGGAGTGTGATCGGGCCGGCGGATCCTGATCTCGGCGCGGTCTCCCAGATGGTCATCTTTGATCGTCGTGGCGGCGCGACCGAGGACGTTATTGCGGTATCGAATGTGCCCGCGGGCGAAAAGGCTCTGGACGTGGCTACCTATGGGCGCCTGACTCCGAACCAAGGAGGCGAGTGAACAATGACGGAGCGTGACGCGCCGGCGGACACATGTGCCGTTCCTGGGAACAACGGGGGCGATGCGATACGCGCGGCAGGCGCCCGCGTGTTGACGATACCGGAGCCGTCGCTGGTCGTGCTCGTTGGCGCCAGCGGCTCCGGTAAGAGCACGTTCGCCGCGCGACATTTTCGCGCGACGGAGGTCCTGAGCTCCGACCACTACCGCGGCGTTGTCGGCGACGATCCGAGTGACCAGAGCGTGACCGAGGCCGCGTTCGACGCCCTCCACCACATCGCTCACCTCCGCCTGGCACTTGGCCGACTCACGGTTGTGGACGCGACCAACGTGAAGCCACAGGACCGGGCCCACCTGGTGCGGATTGCCCGAGAGCATGACCTGCTGGCGGTGGCCGTGGTGCTCAACCAATCGGAGGCCGTTTGCCGGGCGCGCAATGAAGCACGGCCTGACAGGCAGTATGGCGCCCACGTCATTCGCACGCATGTCAACCAACTCCGGCGCGGACTGCGGGGCTTGGCGCGCGAAGGCTTTCGTTACGTGCACGTGCTCGATACGCCTGAGGTGGTCGAGGCCGTGCGTGTGGTGCGCGAACCATTGCGCGCGAACCGCGTGGGCGAGCTTGGGCCGTTCGATCTTGTTGGCGACGTTCACGGCTGCCTGGACGAGCTTGAGGACCTGCTGGATCGGCTCGGCTACCGAGTGGACGCCTCGGCCGGTCGCCGCCATCCGGATGGCCGGCGTGCCGTCTTTCTTGGCGACCTGGTGGATCGCGGGCCGCGGTCGCTTGACGTGGTGCGGCTGGTCCGCCGCATGGTGCTGGTGGGCACGGCGTTGTGTGTGCCTGGCAACCACGACGTACGGCTGGTGCGTAAGCTTGGTGGGCGCAAGGTCCAACTCACTCACGGGCTGGCCGAGACCGTCGCGCAGGTGGAAGCGCTACCTCCGGCGGACCGCGCGGTCTGGGTCGCGGAGTATCTGACATTCGTGGACGGCCTCGTCTCGCACCTGGTAGTGGATGGTGGCAAGCTTGTCGTTGCCCATGCCGGCATGAAGGAGGCGTACCAGGGCCGGTCATCGGGGCGCGTGCGCGCCTTCGCGCTGTATGGCGAGACGACGGGTGAGAGTGACGAGCTGGGCCTGCCGGTGCGTGTGGATTGGGCGGCGGACTATCGCGGCAAAGCGGAGGTCGTGTACGGTCATACACCGGTCGCGGAGCCAGCCTGGCTGAACAAGACCCTCAATATCGACACTGGGTGCGTATTCGGCGGGCGCCTGACCGCGCTGCGCTGGCCCGAACGCGAACTGGTGTCCGTGGGCGCCCGACGCGTCTACTTTGAGCCAGTGCGCCCGCTCTCCCCCTCCAAAGCCGACGGTGCCCCATCCACGCCGGATACCCTGCTGCGCATCGAGGACGTCCAGGGCAAGCAGATCGTGCCCACGCGGGTAGGCGGCACGGTCATCATCGAAGCGGACAGGGCGGCGGCCCTTGAGGTGATCAGCCGCTTCGCCCTCGATCCGCGCTGGCTGATTTACCTGTCGCCCACGATGTCGCCGAGCGAGACCGCGTGCGCGGGGGGATACCTGGAGTATCCGACGGAGGCGCTCGCGTATTATCGCGGTCGTGGAGTCGAGCGCGTCGTCTGCGAGGAAAAACACATGGGCAGCCGCGCGGTGGTCATTCTCTGCCAGGATGGCCACGCGGCACAACGGCGTTTTGGCGTCCCCGCGGATGGGCCGCCGGGGGCGTGCTACACCCGCACCGGCCGGCGATTCTTCGCCGACGACGCTCTTGACCGCGCCCTCATCGAGCGCCTGGTGGCAAGTCTGGATTGCGCCGGCATCTGGCATCGGCTCGAAACGGCCTGGGTGTGCCTGGACGCGGAGCTCATGCCGTGGAGCGCCAAGGCTCAGGGCTTGCTGCGCGAGCAATATGCTCCGGTGGCCGCGGCGGGCGAGGTCGCGGTGGATCAGGCACTGGCGGTCGCCGAAACCGCGGCGGGCCGAGGGTTGGCGGTTACCCCACTCGTGGAGAGGCTGCGAAAGCGCCGAGCGGACGTTGCGCGCTATCGCGAGACCTACCGCGCGTATTGTTGGGACACGAATGGACTGGACGGTGTGCGCCTGGCGCCTTTCCACCTGCTGGCGAGCGAGGGGAAGACGTACTTTGACCGCGATCACCGCTGGCACCTGGCCGAGCTGGAGCGGCTCGTGGGCACTGACCCTATCTGGCAGGCAACCACCTTTCGCGACGTGACGCTGTCTGATGCGGCGGAGTGTGTGGCGGCCACAACCTGGTGGCTGGAGTTGACTGAACGCGGGGGCGAAGGTTTGGTGGTGAAGCCGCTGGACTTCACGGTCCGCGGCGGGCGCGGTCTGGTTCAACCGGCCATCAAATGCCGTGGCCGCGACTATCTACGGGTCCTATACGGTCCAGCATACACTGAGGACGCGAACCTCCAGCGGCTGCGGCGTCGTGGTCTGGCGGCCAAACGGGGCCTGGCCTCGCGTGAGTTCGCGCTGGGTATCGAGGCTCTGGAGCGCTGGGTCCAGCGCGAGCCGCTCTATCGTGTGCACCAGGCGGTGTTCGCCGTACTCGCCCTGGAGAGCGAGCCGGTGGACCCGCGTCTATGAGGAGTGCGGGGTGAGTAGCGAGGACATACTCGGCCTGCCGGAACCGCCGGCGGACCACCGCGTGGCGTACGGGCCGCTGCCCCAGCAGTTTGGGGACCTGCGTCTGCCCACCGGCAGCGGGCCGCATCCAGTGGCCATCGTCATCCATGGCGGCTTCTGGCGCGCTCGCTACGATCTGGGGCATGCCGGACATGTCTGCGCGGCGCTCGCGGCGATGGGCGTCGCCACCTGGAACGTCGAATACCGCCGCCTGGGTCAACCGGGCGGCGGCTGGCCCGGCACATTGCGCGATGTCGCGGCGGCGGCCGACCATCTGGGCGAGCTGGGACGCATGTATCCGCTCGATCTGGGGCGTGTGGTGGCGGTCGGCCACTCCGCTGGTGGACAACTGGCCCTCTGGCTGGCTGGACAAACGCGGCCACACGCGGAGAGTACGCCGCGGGATGCCATCCCGCGGCCGCTCCGTGGCGTCGCCGCGCTGGCCGCCGTGTGCGATCTGCGTCAGGCGTGGAACCTGCGACTGAGTGGCGGCGTGGTCAGCGAGTTGCTTGGAGGAACGCCAGAACAGGTGCCGGAGCGGTACGCTGACGCATCGCCCACCGCATTGCTGCCGCTGGGCGTGTCACAGATCCTGCTCCACGGAACGGCGGACGCGACTGTGCCCTTCACGCTTAGCGAGGACTACAAGCGGGCGGCCGCGGCGGCTGGCGATGATGCTCAGCTTGTCCCGCTCGCGGGCGCCGGACACTTTGAGCTCATCGATCCGCGCTCGCGTGAATGGCCTCGAGTGTCAGAGGCCATTCGCACCTTGCTCGGAATGTAGGTTCGTCGTGCGGTAGGCGCCAATTCACACGTGAGGAGGGACAGCATGTCTTGCCCCCATTGCCAGGGATTGGAATCGCTTTTCAACCAGCGCCAGGCCCGGAATGACCTCAAGGCGTATCGCAAGCTTGGACCATCCAAGGCGACTGGAATCTTGCTGGTGGCATTGCGCGCCGCGGGTATCGAGGGCGCCACGCTGCTCGATATTGGCGGCGGGGTTGGCGTGATCCAACTAGACCTCATGCATGCCGGGGTCGCGCGCGCGGTCGACGTTGACGCGTCAACCGCCTACCTCGCCGCGGCGCGCGAGGAGGCCGAGCG
Source organism: Ktedonobacterales bacterium (assembly GCA_025450405.1). GTDB lineage: Bacteria > Chloroflexota > Ktedonobacteria > Ktedonobacterales > JADMIN01 > JANWHL01. Next base: position 2,299 of record JANWHL010000184.1, on the reverse strand, counting down.
GGCCGGGTTTGGGTCCCAGGTGACGTACCTGCACGGCGATTTTGTCGAGTTGGCGCCGACGATTGACATGGCGGACATCGTGACTCTCGACCGAGTCGTCTGCTGCTATCCCGATATGCCAGCGCTCGTCGGCCTCTCGGCCGCCCGCGCCCGTCGCTTGTATGGCGTCATCTATCCGCGCGACGCCTGGTGGACGCGCTGGGGCGCGGCGGCGGTGAACCTGGCAATGCGCGTGCGCCGCGTCCCCTATCGCTTCTATGTCCACGCGCCATCGGCGGTCGGTGCCCAGGCCCAGTCCGCTGGCCTCGAGCCACATTTTCGTCGTGTTCTCGGCGTGTGGCAGGTCGAGGTCTTTCGGCGCATGCAAGCAGCGCCAGCTTGACGTCGCGTGGCGATCGTGCGTGTCCATCATGCGTAAGGGTGGGCGCACGAGGGTGGGTGCGCATGGTGCGCTAGCTTACGCGCTCGCTTTCAGCGCGTCGAAATGCTGGAGCTAGCCGCGCTCTGACGCGCGCCCTATCCTGGCGACGGGCCGAGAGACATCGCGGGTGGATATTTCCTCGGCATATCTTGTGCAATCCCACGCGGCGGTCCGAATTGAGCTCGCAATATGCCGCCGTGGGCGCTGCGATCGGTGTGGCTCTCGCATTTCTGTTCGCTGGCCCCAGCGGCGCGTCTCGCGCCGCTCCGGGCGGCGCATCGAGGAAAGCAGGTCACCGCTCGCATGCAAAACGTGAGGCCCCAACACGGCTCGCGGAGCCATTTCGTGCCCGTCCATTGTCACGCTGGCGGCTATGTGCCTGATTGGCGCCGTCGCGCCACTTGAAGGATCACCACCCACCGCGCATGCCAGGCAAACGCCAACCGGCACAGTGACCGCGGGCATCAACGCCCAGCCCAGCATGAGGACCTGGCGCTACAATGGACCGAATCCCGATAGCTGGTGGTGCGCGCCACCGAATTGCTACCAGAACCCCAACCCGCAAGTGTCGATTGACGGCGAGCTGAATCTGGCGCGGCAGTTGGGAGTGAAAATCCCGCGGCAGGAGTTCCCGTGGGCGCTCATCGAACCCGGGCGCGGGGTATTTGATTGGAGCCGTGCGGATCTGATCGTGGGCGAAGCGGCCAAGTATGGCATCCCCCTCCAGCCGGTTCTGGTATTCACGCCGAGTTGGCCAAATTCCGGAGGTCCAACGTACCCGCCCGCCGCAAGCGACTTTCAGTCGTTCGCGCAGGCGATCGCCGCCCGCTATTCCAGCATCCACTACTGGGAGATGTGGAATGAACCAAACTACGGGTTCAACGGCGGCGGCTACTGGTGGCCTGGGGTGGAGCAGGACTACGTCCGTGATGTGCTGTGCCCCGGTTACAACGGCGTCAAGGCGGGCAATCCGAGCGCATCGGTGTTGCTGGGCGGACCCTCGAGTCCCGATCTCGGCTGGCTGGGCAACATCTACACCGATGGTGGAGGGAATTGCTTTGACATCATGGCCTTCCATGGTTACGGCAGTCCTGAGAACGACAGCCCTGGCGTGTACAATCTGCTCGTCGCGCACGGGCAGGCGAACAAGCCCATCTGGGTCGGCGAGTTTGGTGCGCAAGAGCAAGGCACGTCGGACCCGAACCAAACGAGCCTTTTGAACGCGGTTTACACGAGCCATGCGCACATCGCCTTCGCGGAGTGGTACAACCTGCGCGATGATTTCTGCATGATATGTTGCCCGATGGCGGTCCACACCGCGGCCTACTGGGGGCTCGTCCAGCACGACGATGCCACCGTCAAATCGCCCGGCTTCGCCACCTATCAACAGCTCGCGGGCGGCACCCCAACGCCCCCGCCGCCGAGCAAGCCGACCATCTCCAGCTTCAGCCCAATGTCTGGGCCGGTGGGCACCGCGGTCACCGTACGCGGATCCGGGTTCATGGGCGCGGCACGTGTCACGTTCAACGGCACCAGCGCGGGATATACCGTCTCCAGCGACAGTGTCATCACGGCGGGCGTGCCTAGTGGCGCGACAAGTGGACCAATCGCCGTCACCACATCCGCCGGGACGGGCACATCGTCCTCCAACTTCATGGTCAGCGGTGCCCCGCCGCCGCCCCCGCCGTCGATCACGGGATTCAGTCCCACGTCGGGCGGCGTGGGAACGACCGTGGCGATCGATGGGACCAACTTCAGCGGGGCATCATCGGTCACATTCAATGGAACTCCGGCCACGTTCACCGTCACTAGTGGCACGCGGATGTCATCCCCCGTGCCGCCGGGAGCAACGAGCGGTCGCATCAGCGTGATAGCTCC
>JANWHL010000183.1 GCA_025450405.1 Ktedonobacterales bacterium | reverse complement strand
GCCCACCCAGATCGAACAGCGTCGCGCCGGGCAGCGCATCGACTAGCAGATCGAGATCGCTGTCGTCGCGGCCGCATGCCAGAGGTCGCGCCATAGCGCCAGGAGCCTACCCATGTCCCACGCGACAAACCACGCCTTCCCGCTTACCGCCGGCATCCTAATCTTCGACGATGTGGAGGTGCTCGACTTTTGTGGCCCCTTCGAGGTCTTCGGCACGGCACGGCCACTTGGCGCGCCGTCCGGTCCGGCGGGCGACGACCGGCGGATCTTCACGGTGCTGACGCTCGCCGCCCCGCGGATGGACGACGCGGGCGAGACGCACGACGTGGCCGACACGGAGATGCCGCCAATCGGCGTCCATGCCCATACGATGCCCGACCCACGGGCCGTGCGCTGCCGGAACGGGCTGCGGGTGGTGGCGGACCTGGCGATCGGGCGCGACGAGGTGCCGCCGCTGGATGTGCTGGTGGTGCCCGGCGGCTGGGGGACGCGCCGCGAGGTGCGCAATCCGGCGTTGATCGCGGCGCTACGCGAGCTGGCGCCCGCCACACGGGCGGTAACGGCCTCGGTCTGCACGGGCGCGTTCTTGCTGGCTGAGGCGGGTCTGCTCGACGACCGCCGGGCAACGACACACTGGGCGAGCCTGGAGCGCCTGCGTGACGGGTATCCACGCGTGCGGGTGGAGGGGCTGACACCCGGCGAGCCCGTCCGGCCGTACGGCGTGCGCTACGTGGACGAGGGGCGGGTGGTCACGTCGGCCGGGATCGCGGCGGGCATCGACATGGCCCTGCACCTGGTGGCGCGCCTGGCCGGGGACGCGGTGGCCCGGCAGACGGCGGAGCGGATGGAGTATCGCTGGGAGCCGGACCGGAGAGAAGCGCACAATGCGGGCACTGAGGACACAGAGACGCGGTGAGGGGCAGGCGGGTAGGCGGAAGACCCGGTGCGGACAGCGGGAAGAGGCTGGGGCACGGCGTGGGCGGTGCGCGCCGTGCCCGTTCTCGCTAGCGCCAGCCTTGATTGGGCGGCTGTCCCCAGGGATCCTGATCTGGCTGCGCGCCCCAGCCCTGGGCCGGCTGGCCAGGATAGGGTGGTTGGGGCGAATAGGCGGGCTGGCCGGGATAGGGCGGTTGTGGGGAATACGCTGGCTGGCCGGGATACGGCGGTTGGGGGGCGTAGTCCGGCTGGCCGGGATACGGCGGTTGGGGCGAATAGCCGGGCTGGCCGGGATAGGGCGCCTGCGGAGAGTACGTCGGCTGGCCGGGATATTGACCCGGGGGGGCGCCCACGCTTGGCGGCACCCAGCCGTTGTCCGCCACGGCGCCGTGGCCAACATAACGCGGGATGGCATCGCCCGAGAGCGTGGGATCGAAACCAGCGGCCTGAGCGGTCTGGGAGATCTTCTGCTGGCCACCTGAGGGCAGCGTGGCCCCGCAGTGCAGGCAGATCGTGTTGCCGGGCTTCACGATACCGCCGCACATCCAGCACATCCCCGCTGGCGCGGCGGCGGGTGCCGCCATATAGCTGGGGCCGGCGGGCATGGCCATCGCGGCGGGCATGATGGGCGCCCCCACCGGCATGCCCGGCATCACTGGGGCGGCACGGCCGCGCTGAACTCGCTGGCCTTTGGTGAACAGGCTGGGGAACGCCGTCGCCATGCGTATGAGGCCGACCAACATCACGCCGGTGAAGACGACCGAGATGCCGCCAAATTCGGAGGAGAGTAGGTAGCTGCCAACGGTGAGCCCCAGCCCAACGAGAAACGTCACCAGGCCAAGCCAGAATCCGCCCACCTTGTTGCCGAGCAGGAGTCGTATCAATCCGCTAATCATGATGCCCTCCAACGCGCGATCGCCGCGGCGGGCCGTGTGCGCCCGCGCTCGCGCCTGATCATGTTGGGCCAGGCGCGAACGCGCGCGAATGTTCGCCCGAGTGCGCGTTAATGGAGGAGACGCCCCGACCGCCCCACGGTAACTCAAGGATACCGCGCGTGGGACCGATCTCCCCGGACATGTGGATCCGCTCCCCGACGGGAAGGCAGAAGATTGAACCACAGAGGACACAGTGGACACGGAACACAGAGATCACAGAGATGACGCGGTCGAGAGCACAAAGGAGAGGGGCAACCACGCTGGATGGTGGCTGGCCGGTTCCTAGCGGGCCAGGGCTGGACTGAACTGGCGTGTGCTATAATCCGCAATGCCCCGGGGCGCGTCCACCTTCACCCCGAGAGCAGCTGTTTTGCTTGGGCTCGCACGGGAGTGGACCGCCTCCGCGGGCCAGGGGCATGGATCAGGAGATGATTGCGATGACGTATGAGGTCACGCTCATCCCGGGTGATGGCACCGGACCAGAGATCACCGAGGCGACTCGGCGGGTCCTCGAAGCCACGGGGGTGGGATTTCGCTGGCATGTCCGCCAGGCCGGGTTGGAAGTGCTGGATCAGTACGGCACGGTCCTGCCTGACAATGTCATCGAGAGTATCAAGCAGACGCATGTGGGCCTGAAGGGGCCGATCACGACGCCGGTGGGCAAGGGATTCCGCAGCGCCAATGTCGCGCTCCGGAAGAGTCTGGACCTGTACGCCAACCTGCGCCCGGCCAAGAGCTATGCGGGCTTGCGGTCGCGCTACGAGAAGATCGACCTGATCATCGTGCGCGAGAACACGGAGGACCTGTACGCCGGCATCGAGTTCCAGCGCGGGTCGGCCGAGATGGACGAGCTGGTGGACTTCATCGGGCGCACCACGGGCCAGCGGCTGACCAAAGACGCGGCCATCAGCATCAAGTACATCTCCGTTCCGGCCAGCCGGCGCATCGTGAAGTTCGCCTTCGAATACGCCCGCGCGAATAAACGCCGCAAGGTGACCGCCGTCCACAAGGCGAACATCATGAAGTTCTCGGATGGATTGTTCCTGCAGGTGGCCCAGGAGGTCGCCAAAGAGTATCCGGACGTCCAGTTCGAGGACCGCATTGTCGACAACATGTGCATGCAGCTGGTCCAGAAGCCTGAGCTCTACGACGTGCTCGTGCTCCCGAACCTCTATGGCGACATCCTTTCGGACCTCTCGGCCGGCCTGATCGGCGGCCTGGGTGTGGCTCCGGGCGCGAACATCGGCAGCGAGTACGCGGTCTTCGAGCCAGTCCACGGCAGCGCGCCGAAATATGCCGGGCTGAACAAGGTCAACCCAATGGCGATGATGTTCTCAGGGATCCTGATGCTGCGGCATCTGGGCGAGCGCGAGGCGGCCGACCGGCTGGAGGCGGCGCTGGCGGGGGTGATCGCCGAGGGGAAATCGGTGACGTACGACCTGAAGCCAAGGGCGGACGATCCAACGGCGGTCGGCACGTCGCAGGTGGCCGACGCGATCATCGCGCGCCTGTAATGAGTGCGGATGAGTGAGGGACCTCGGCCCCGGCCCCTGGGGTCCTCTCCCCCAGTCCCCCACTGGGGACCCCGGCCCCCAGTGGGGGAGCCCAGTCCCCAGCGGGGGACCCCGGCCCCTCTCCCACGCGGAGCGGGGAGCCGGAAGGCGATGAGCGAGTGAGTGCGCGTTCGCGGGCGGGTGCGCCGCGCTCCACGCCAGGGAACTAGGGTATGGCGGTTATTCTGAAGTCGCCGAAAGAGATCGACCGTCTGCGAGATGCCGGCCGGATCGTGGCGCAGACCTATGAGGTGCTGCGTCCGCACGTGGTGCCGGGTGTGACCACCGCCGACCTCGATCGCCTGGCGTATGAGTTTATCGTCGGCCAGGGAGCGATGCCGCTCTATAAGGGGCACGGAGCGCTCTTGGGCGGGCAGGGGCGCGAGCCCCGACCGCCCTTCCCGGCCACGATCTGCACGTCGATCAACGACGTGATCTGCCACGGCATCCCCAGCGCGCGCGAGCCCCTGCGCGAGGGCGACATCATCGGCATCGACATCGGCGCGCGCTATCGCGGCTGGTGCGGCGACACGTGCCAGACCTTCACCGTGGGCCAGGTGGACGAGCGCTCGCGCCGCCTGGTGGACGCGGCGCGGCGCAGCCTGGAGATCGGCATCGAGCACGCGGACGCGGGCAACCGGCTGGGCGATATCGGTGCGGCGATCCAGGCGTACGCGGAAGGCGAAGGATTCGGGGTCGTTCGCGAGCTGGGCGGCCACGGGATCGGGCGGCAGTTGTGGGAGGAGCCGCATGTGCTGCACCACGGCACGGCGGGCATGGGGATCAAGATCGTGCCGGGGATGGTCTTCACCATCGAGCCGATGATCAATATCGGCGGGGCAGAGACACGCCTGATGCCCGACCAATGGGCCATCCGGACGGCGGATGGCTCGCGCTCGGCGCAGTTCGAGCACATGCTGGCGGTGACGGATCGGGGTGTGGAGATTCTGACGCTGCCGTGATGGGCCATGAGGGTGCTGCGGCGCGAGCACACGCTGTCGCCCACCGGCGATGGGCGGTGGTGGTGGGCGGCCGGTGGCTAGAGATCGAGCGGGCGCCGCGGCCAATGCCGCGGCGCCTGATTCGCCGCTCGTCGCAATAGGGTCGTCGCGGACAGGTCAGCCGCCGAGCTCCTGGTCAGAGGGGGGACGGGCGGCGCGACCGCCGCGGCGGCGATGGAGATCGGCGACGTGGAGGCGCCCGACGGCGCGTTCCAGCTCGGCGGCCACGGCCGCTTCGTCCATGCCTTCAGGCCGCTGGGCCAGGATGGCCTCGGCGCGGCGGCGAGCTTCTTCGGCCTTGGACTCATCGATGGTCGAGGCGCGCTCGGCGTCGTCGGCCAGCACGGTCACGACGTTGCGGTTGACTTCGAGGAAGCCGCCGCCGATAAAGAACCCTTCGTCGGCGCCACCGTGACGCACGCGCAGCTCGCCCACTTTGAGCAGGGTGAGCAAGGGCGCGTGGCGTGGCAGAATGCCGAGCTGGCCCTCACTGCCGGGGGCGTTGACCATCTCGGCTTCGCCGTCATAGACCGTGCGCTCGGCGGTGACGATCGTGACGTGGAGGGTGGGTCGCTGTGACACGCAGACGTCTCCTTACCTCTGGCCAGATTGGTCGCCGCGCGCCCGCTGGACCACCTCGTCGATAGTGCCGGCCATGTAGAAGTCCTGCTCGCCGAGGTCGTCGTACTTGCCGTCGAGGATGCCCTGGAAGCCGCGGATGGTGTCGGCCAGCTCGACGAAGACGCCGGGACGTCCGGTGAAGGCCTCGGCCACGAACATCGCCTGGGAGAAGAAGCGCTCGATCTTGCGGGCGCGGCCGACGACCACCTTGTCCTCGTCGCTCAGCTCGTCCACGCCGAGGATGGCGATGATGTCCTGCAGCTCCTTGTAGCGCTGGAGGACGCGCTGGACACTGCGGGCGACCTGGTAGTGCTCCTCACCGACGATGGCGGGATCGAGGATGCGACTGGTGGAGGCCAGGGGGTCCATCGCCGGATAGATGCCGCGCTCGGCGATGCTACGCTCCAGCACGATGGTGGAGTCGAGATGGGCGAAGGTGGCGGAGGGGGCGGGATCGGTGTAGTCGTCGGCGGGCACGAAGACCGCCTGCATCGAGGTGATTGAGCCCTTCTTGGTGGAGGTGATGCGCTCCTGGAGCTCGCCCATCTCCTCGGCCAGGTTGGGCTGATAGCCCACGGCGGACGGCATGCGCCCAAGCAGGGCGGAGACCTCGGAGCCGGCCTGGGTGAAGCGGAAGATATTGTCGATGAAGAGCAGGATGTCGAGGCCCTGCTCGTCGCGGAAATACTCGGCCATAGTGAGACCGGAGAGACCGACGCGCAGGCGCGCGCCGGGGGGCTCGTTCATCTGGCCGAAGACCATGGCGAGCTTGTCGAGGACACCAGCGCCCTGCATCTCATGGTAGAGGTCGTTGCCCTCGCGAGTGCGCTCGCCCACGCCGGCGAAGACCGAGTAGCCGCCGAACTTGACGGCGATGTTGTGGATCAGCTCCTGGATGATAATAGTTTTGCCGACGCCGGCGCCGCCAAAGGTGCCGACCTTGCCGCCGCGCATGAAGGGGGCGATGAGGTCGATGACCTTGATGCCCGTGACGAGCACCTCGGTGGAGGTGGCCTGGTCCTCCAGCCCCGGCGGGGCGCGGTGGATCGGCAGGCGGGGGGCGTCGGTCGGCTGGGGCATATTGTCCACCGCCTCCCCCAGGACGTTGAAGATGCGGCCGAGAGTCTTCTCGCCCACGGGGACGGTGATCGAGGCACCGGTATCGTAGGCATCCCGGCCGCGCTCGAGGCCGTCGGTGGGGCCCATGGCGACGCAGCGCACCCAGTTGTTGCCGAGCAGCTGCTCGATCTCGAGCGTCAGGACCCTGGGCGTGTTGGAGCCGGCTTCGGTCGGGAGGGGCACCTCGACGGCGTTGTAGATGCGGGGGTTGTGGTCGGGCGGGAATTCGACGTCGACGACCGCGCCCAGCACCTGGGTGATCGTGCCTTTGACGCGCATTTCGACTGCCATGGGGGTGGCCTCCTGGGAGCGGGATGGGGTCCTCTCCCCCAACCCCTCCCCGTCGCGACCGGGAGGGGAGCCGGAGGGTGGACCGTGGACGGGCGGTCTAGCCGCCCGCGCCGGCGACGACTTCGAGGATCTGGGTGGTGATGGCGGCCTGACGGGCCTTGTTATAGGTGAGGGTGAGATCGGCCGCCAGGTCGTTGGCGTTGTCGGTGGCGTTCTTCATGGCCACCAGCTGCGCCGCGTAGAAGCTGGCGATGGTCTCAAGGTAGGGCTGGTAGATCAGCGTCTCGACATAGCGCGGCAGGAGCTCCGAGAAGATGGTGACGGCGTCGGGCTCGTAGATGTACTGCGGCGTCGGTCCTTCTTCCTCGGCCTCGCTCGGCGGCCGGACAGGCAGCAACTGGAGCGGGGTGGGCACCTGGCTGAGCGTGGAGACGAATTTGGGGTAGACCAGGTAGACGAGGTCAACCTGCTCGGCGATGAAGGCGTCGGTGATGGTGCGCGCGATGGCGCGGATGTCGCCCAGCCGCGGCTGATCGCCCAGCTGGGTGAACTCGGCCAGCAGGCGCTGACCCGAGCGGACGACCCAATCGCGTCCCTTGCGGCCAACGGCGATGTAACGGACACCGAGGTTGGGGTTGCCGGTCTCCTGGTGCAGCTCGTTCACCAGCGCGGCGGCGCGGCGGATGACATTGGCGGAGAGCGCGCCGGCCAGGCCGCGGTCGGGTGTGAGCAGGACGATGGCGGCGTTGTGGGCCGGGCGCACACGCATGAGCGGCAGGTCCTCTTCGCCAGCGGCCTGGCTCGACAGCCGCGCGAGCAGCGTGATCAGCTGCTCGGAGTACGGACGCGAGGAGTAGACACGGTCCTGTGCGCGCCGCATCTTGCTGCTGGCGACCATCTGGACGGCCTTGGTGATCTGCCCCACGTTTTTGACGGAGCGGATCCGGCGCCGGATTTCACGGGTGGAAGGCATGGTCCCCTCCGGGGACGCGCACGCGCGCGACTGGCAAACGGAACGAGCGACCGCGACTGGCGAGCGACCGCGTCTATTGCGGGGCCGTCTTCTGGAACTCGGCGATGGCGGCTTCGATTTGGGCGAAGAGCTCGTCGGGGAGCTTCTTGCGATCGACCACCGTCGTCTGGTGGATGGCCTCGATGATGTCGGCGTGGTTGGCATCCATGTAGGGATGGAAGGCGGCTTCCCAGGCGCCGACTTTGTCGACGGGGACGCTGTTGAGGTGGCCCTTGGTGGCCGCGTAGAGGATGAGGATCTCGTGCTCCACCGACATCGGGGCGTACTGCCCCTGCTTGAGCACTTCGAGCTCGCGCTGGCCGAGGTCGATGCGCCGCTTGGTGGCGGCGTCGAGGTCCGAGCCGAACTGGGCGAAGGCCGCGAGGTCGCGGAACTGGGCGAGGTCGAGGCGGAGGGTGCCGGCGACCTGGCGCATGCCGGGGAACTGGGCATCGCCACCGACCCGGCTGACCGAGAGGCCGACATTCACGGCCGGGCGCTGGCCGGCGTTGAAGAGGTCGGACTCGAGATAGATCTGGCCGTCGGTGATGGAGATGACGTTGGTGGGGATGTAGGCCGAGACGTCGTTGGCCTTGGTTTCGATGATTGGGAGGGCCGTGAGGGAACCGCCGCCGTAGTCGGCATTGAGGTGAGCGGCGCGCTCGAGCAGACGGCTATGGAGGTAGAACACGTCGCCGGGGTACGCCTCGCGGCCCGGAGGGCGGCGGATGATCAGCGACATGTTGCGATAAGCGTCGGCGTGCTTGGTGAGGTCGTCATAGATGACCAGCGCGTCGCGGCCGCCCTCCATGAACTCCTCGCCCATGGCGCAGCCGGCGTAGGGGGCGAGATACTTCAGCGGGGCGGGGTCCTCGGCGCCGGCGTGGACGATGATGGTGTGCTCCATGGCGCCGTGGTCGCGCAGGATGTCGTGGATGCGGGCCACCTGGAAGTTCTTCTGGCCAACAGCCACGTAGATGCAGATGAGGTTCTTGCCCTTTTGATTGATGATCGTGTCCACGCAGGTGGCCGTCTTGCCGGTCTGGCGGTCGCCGATGATCAACTCGCGCTGGCCGCGGCCGATGGGGATCATCGAGTCAATGGCCTTCAGGCCCGTCTCGACGGGGGTGTTCACCTTCTCGCGGGTGATGACACCAGGGGCGACGCGCTCGACCGGGCGCGTCTTGGTGGTGGCGATCGGGCCGGCGTTGTCGAGCGGCTCGCCCAGCGGGTTGACCACGCGGCCGATGAGGGCGTCGCCAACGGGAACCGCCACGATGCGGCCGGTGGTGCGGACCTCATCCTCCTCCTGGATCTGGGTATAGTCGCCCAGGATCGGGACGGCGACCGAGTCTTCTTCGAGGTTAAACGCCATGCCCATGAGGCCGGAGCGCGGGAACTCGACCAATTCGAGGTAGTGCACGCCGCCCAGGCCGTAAACACGCGCGATGCCGTCGGCCACCGAGATGACCGTGCCCACGCTGACCATCGCGGACTCGGTGGCCGCGCCCTCGAAGTTCTGAATGCGCTCACGAATGATGCGCGTGATTTCGTCCGCGATTGCCATGCTGTACCTCATCTTGGGAATCGACGTCAGGGAGAATCAAAGCGGAACAAGGGCCGCGCCGGTTAGCGGCGCCGACGCTTGTTGTTGCGGTGATGGCGCCCGGACTGGTAAGGCCCGGACGGAGAACGCCCCGACCGACTACCTGGGCCAGGCGAACCCGCTGGAGCGGAGGTGCCCGCGGCCGCGACCGGCGGCCGGGTCGTCGAGCGCGTCGCGTCGGGCTGGGGCGCGGGGGTCGTGGCGCGGTTGAGCTGGCCGCTGGCCCCTGTGCTCACCCGCGCGCTCGGAGGCATGGGGCCGGTGGTGGCGGATCGATCAGGGGCACCGCTGATGGGCCGGACCACGAATGGCGCGGCGGCGGGCGGTGCCGGCGGGTTCTCGCTCGGCGCGGCCACCACGAGGGTGGATGTCTCCGGGGTGGGCTCCAGCGGAGTGGGCTCGGTTGGGGCGCTCTCCACTGGAGTCGCCTCCACCGGGATGGCCTCCACCGGGACGGCCCCTACGGGAGTGGGCTCGAACGGCGCGGTTGCCAGTGGGGCATCCTCCACCGGAGTCGCCTCCAGCGTGACCGCGTCCGTAGGCGCGGCCTCCATAGGAGCGGTCGCGGTGGGGAGGCCCTCCCCGGGAGCTGCCGCCGTGGCGGCGGTCGCCGTTGGGTGGTCTTCCGCTGGCGCGACCTCCGCCGGGGCGAACTCCAGCGGGGCCGGCGCGGTTGGGATGTCCTCTGGGGCGTCCTCCGCCAGGACAGTCGCCACGGGAGCGGGCGCCACCGACGTGGATTCCGCTGGCGCGGGCGCCGCCAGAGTGGTCGCTACCGGCACAGATCCACTCGGGGATGGAGCGGTTGGCGCGCCGCCCGAGGAAGATACGCCGCCCGCGCCGGGCGCCGGCACGCCAGACGCCGGCTCGCCACTGGGCGAGCCGGTCATTCCTGGGTCGCCAGCCGGCGTTCCGTTGTCTGGCGCGCCACCAGTCGGCGTTCCGCTACCTGGCGCGCCACCCGCGGGGCCGCCGCCCGGACCCGCCGGCTGGCCATCGAGCGGGCCGCCGAAGCCGCCCTTGATGATCTGGTCGCGCAGCAGCGACAGCCGGCGGCGGACGCTGCCGTCGATCAGCGTGTCGCCGACGCGCGCCACCACCCCGCCGAGAATCGCCGGATCCACACGCTCCTCCAGGAGGATGCGTTTGCCGGTGATCGCGCGGAGGTCGCCGACGATCTGGTCGCGCTCGTCGGGATCGAGCGGCATGGCCGTGGTCACCTGAGCGACGGCCTGCCCCTTGACCTCGTTGTAGAGCCGTTCGAACTCCTGAGCCAGACGTGGCGCCACATCCACGAGATGATCGCGGACGAGGAGTAGCGCCAGGTTGAGCGCGTCGGGCTGGAGCCGGGCGGCGAGCAGATCGCGGACGATCTGCTCCTTCTTGGCCGCGGGGATATTCGGCTCGCGCAGGACGAAGGCCAGATGGCGGTTGCCATAGGCCTCGGCGAGCACTCGGAGGTCGGCCAGCCAGCGGTCGAGCGTGCCCTGCTGGTTGGCGATCTCAAGAACCGCCTCCGCGTAGCGGCGCGCCACTACACCCTTCTGCACGACAGTCCCCTCGCTAGAGTCCCCTCGATTGCGCGACGAACTCGCTGACGAGCCGGCGGTTGGTGGCGGTGTCGAGATTGGTGCCAATGACGTGCTCGGCGGCGAGGATCGCGAGATTCGCGACCTGCTCGCGCAGCTCGATGCGGGCCTGGGCAACCTCCTGCTGGATGCGTTGCTCGGCCTGATCGACGATCTGGCGGGCGCGGTCGCGGGCCTCTTGCTCGATCTCGGTGCGCAGGTGCTCGCCGGCCTTGATGGCCTGGGCGAGGGTTTGCTGCGCCTCCTGCCGAGCCTGTAGCATGAGCCCCTCGATACGCTGTTGCGCGTCGGCGAGCTCCTTGCGGGCTCGCTCGGCGTTCTCCACGCCCTCCTGGATGGTGTGGGCGCGGTTGTCGAGCGTCTTGATCAGGATGGGGAAGCCCCAGCGCTGGAGGACCAAGAACAGGATCAGAAAGCTGACGAGCTGGGAGACGAACATCCAGACATTGATGCCCAGACCCATGCGCTTCCCTCCCTTCTAGCGGCGGCGACCGCGGGCGCCTACTTGTTGGGGCTGGCCACGAAGTAGATCAGCAGCGCGACGACGAGGGCGTAGATGGCGACGGCCTCGGCGAACGCGATGGCGATGATCATGTTGGCGCGAATGACGCCAGCGGCCTCGGGGTTGCGGCCCATGGCGCTGAGGGCGGGGCCGGCGAGCAGGCCGATGCCGATGCCGGGGCCGATGGCTCCCAGGCCGATGGCGAGGGCGGCGGCGAGATTGACGACTGAGCCGGTCATGCGAGGACTCCTCCTGACGAACTACCGCGACGTGGCGGCCAGACGTGGTGGCGATCTATCCCACTCTCGCGCGCTCACACGCGAATGCGCGAGAGGGAGGGACCAAGGGGAAGGCGGCGGGGCCGCGAGCGGGCGGCATGGCCGCCGAACGATCATGCCGCCGTGGAGGCGGGAATGGGCTCGTGGGCCGGCGCGGCCGCGTGGCCGCTGGTGGGGGCATCGTGCTCCTCGGGGTGCTCGTGGCTGGTGACCGCGAGCGTCATGAAGACGAGCGTGAGCATGGCGAAGACGAACGCCTGGATGAAGCCGACGAAGAGCTCCAGGAAGTAGAAGGCGGTGGCCCCGGCGAAGGGGACGAGAAAGGCCATCACCAGGAGCAACACGTCGCCGGCGAAGAGATTGCCGAAAAGACGGAAGCTGAACGAGATGATGCGAGCCAGCTCGAGGACGAATTCGAGGATGCCGACGAGGATGCCCATGACGCCCTCGTGGTAGTTCAGGTATTTGGTGATGTGCTGGAAGGCGCCGAGCTTGCGGAAGCCGTAGATCTGGGTGATGACGACCGAGATGATGGCGATGGCCAGCGTCAGATTGAGGTCGGTGGAGGGCGGCCGCAGCCAGGCGGTGAGGTGATTGGAGTTGGTCCCAAAGAGGAAGTAGATGGGGCCGAGGTGCTGGGCGCCGTGGACACCGGGCTCGACCGTGCCGAGGGATTCGACGCCGGGGACGATCTCCCACCAGTTGGCGAGCAGGACGAACATGAAGATGGTGGCGACCCAGGGGAAGAAGCGGCGGCCGTCTTCCTTGCCCGCGACCTCCTCACAGAGGTTGAGGAGCAACTGAAAGGTCCACTCGACGAGGTTTTGGATGCCGCGCGGGACCAGCTTGGGTTTGCGGAAGGCGACAAAGAAGAAGGCAAAGATCACCAGGATGGTGACCCAGGTGATGATGAGGGTATTGGAGACGGGGAAGCCGTTGGGGTTGCCGAAGGGGATATAGAAGAGGGTGTCGACGGGTACGCCGATATGGGGGAGTTGCCAGAGCACGTCATGCTCCCTTCGAGCCCCGGACGGCTGCCAGGCGGAGGAAGGTCCGTGTCTAGCCGCGCACCTCCGGTCGTCCTCAGGGGAGCGAGGAAACGAGGCGATAGACGCCGTAGACGCCAGCGGCCAGGCCAAGCAGCAGCCCGATGATTGTCGCTATGGGCGTGGTGTGGAACTGGTGGTCGATGAAGAGGCCGATGCCCAGACCGACCAGCATGCTGAACACGATGGTAAAGCCCACCTGTCCGAGGAGGATCAGGGGAGCCCAATCGTTGGTGTTGGGCTTTGGCTTCTCGTCGTCGTGGTTCTTCATTGACCTGGTGTCCACACTGCGCACCGTTCGGGAGTATACCATAACGGCGCCAACTCAAACAACATGGCCGAGAGCATGTGACCGGCCGCGCGCCAGAGTGCCCGAATGCCGCGCTGGCCTGGGCTGGCGCTCAGGCATGGGCAGCAAGCGGGGAAGGTCCGCACCCCCAGCCCCGCTCCTTGCGAGGAGAGGGGAGCCAGGCCTACCGCGCGCCATGGATGTTCAGCGCGCGGCGTGCCAGAAACGGGGACGGCGAAACGGGGAAGCGAAATGAGGACGATGCTTACGAGGTGACGGTGACCGTGGCCGACATGTAGAAGTGGATCGTGCAGGTGATGTGGTAGGTGCCGGAGGTGGGGAAGGTGATGTCCTTCGTGTCGCCGGGATTGAACGGGATCCCGGACGACATGAATTCAGCGGGCGCGCCGGCTTCCGCGCTGTATTGGCCCCCCGTGCCGGTGACGAGGTTGTGCGTGCCGCCGCCCGAGGACGGGTCGACGAAGGCGACCGACTGCCCGGCGTGGATGGTGACGTTGGTGTTGC
>JANWHL010000182.1 GCA_025450405.1 Ktedonobacterales bacterium | reverse complement strand
GTCGTGTGTATCCACGTGGATGGCGTAGGCCGCGCGCGGGAAGTCGTCGATCATCGGGTCCACCAGCCGCCAGCGGTCATCTTCGGCGTTCCACACTTCGCACACGACGTGGTCCGTGTTGACCCCCGGCGCGAAGTAGGTGGCGAAGCCGTACCGGACGCGCGCCGGTCTTCTATGTGCTCGCAACAGGGCGCAGAGCAGCACCGCGAAGTCCCGGCAGGTGCCCAGCCAGCGCCGCTCCAGCGGTCGCTGGCGTGTGAGCGGCTCCGGGTCCCGCTCGCGAATGCCCGCCAGCATCCGCCGCCGCGAGCGCGTCATCCGCATCTTCCCCAACCGCGAGTCGGCCATGCGCTTGCTCGGAGCGCTCTTGATGGAGCAAGATGAAGCGAGGAGCACCGGCAAGCGCTACTTGGACATGACCGCCTACTGGCAGTGGCGAGCAGCCGGTCGTTACGACGCCCAGGAAGGAGGCCCGACCCTCACCGCTTAAAGATAGATGATGATGCACTTGACGTACCCGTTGTACGTCTAGCAGATTGGTAATAATCCGCGCTATTCCTGCTCTTGCGGCCATTTTGTGCCTCCGTTTGTTCGGCAAACAGTCGGGATGGTATACTTACCAGTGACCGGCCAAACAGAAGCGCCCGCGCCAGTAAGGTGAAGCGAGCGCACAAGCGGCGTCAATAGCGATGTGAATGGAGCGCCCTATGGCCCCCGGTATTATCGTTGCGGTGGCGACGGTCTTTTTCGTGGTCGCCATTGTCTTCTTTGTAATCTGGCAGCGCAACAAGACGCGCGGTTGACGCTCACTGGTAAGCGGGGCGAGCTAATGAGCTAGCAGGCACAAGCACGCCTATTCGCAACTTGTCTGCTGTGGGTGTGCCAAGCGCATAATTACCTAAAGATATGGGTCTGCCAAAGGGGCAAAGTACAGAAACTTTCGGACGCTATCGCGGTGCGCCTCGAAGGAGTGGAGCAGCAGCCCTTGCGCGACCTGACACAGCGCCGGAATATCGGTCGGCCACGCGGCGGTGTCAGCCGCGTACTCGCCGAGTTCGGTGATGCCTCCCGGTCGGGCGTAGAACTCCAGGGTCGACCGCATTCGGGCTCCATTACAGACGACGCGTGCGGTGGTCATACTCGGCGTGGGGACCGACCCAGAACCAGACCTTCACGGCTTGCCCTTGCTGGAGAGTGTCATTTCGCCTCGGCCAGCACCTCGGCCAAAGGACGCGTTTGCCCGGACTCAAAGGCGGCGAGCGCCTCATCCGCCAGGTGATCGACGGCTGCAACGCGGTCAGGATCGTTCAGCAACTCCTGCCAACGCAGCTCATTCGCCAATGCCTCGATATGAGCCGCCACCTCATCTTGCTGGTCGACCTCGAGCCGCTCGGCTTGTTCGGCGGCGTGAGTCACACTGGCCACGGCCAGGGCCACCGCTTGTCGCAAGCGTTCCGTCATCGTGTTGCCTCCGTCGCGCGCTCCAACGTCCTGAGCCTCCGTTCCGCTCGATTCTATCACCAGCTCACCTGGCCGAAGGCATAGCGCCTTACGGCCAGAATGGACGCCCGGTTTGGTCCGCTGCTATACTGGCTCTGGTGCCCGGGCGCGTCGCGCGGGTGCTCGCATGCGCGCGCCTGTGCAGCGCGAAAGCTGCGTGAACCGACGCGGAGTCTCACCGTGCACGCAACGACCGACCACCAGGCCGGGGCGGGGCCGCTGACCGCCGCCGGCCGCTACTCCGGCTGGTACGTCATCCTGGCCGCCGTCTTCGTCACCTGCCTGATCACCGCCAACATCATTGCCGTCAAGCTCCTCGCTCTGCCCTTCGGCCTCGCCGTCCCCGCCGGCATTGTCGTCTTCCCCCTCAGCTACCTTTTCGGCGACATCCTCACCGAGGTCTACGGCTACGCCGCCGCGCGCCGCGTGATCTGGCTGGGCTTCGCCTGCAACCTCGTCGCGGTGATCGCGATTGCCGCGGGCGGGGCGCTGCCGGCCGCCCCATTCTGGCAGGGACAGGCTGCCTACGCCACCATCCTCGGCTTTACGCCGCGCCTGCTCGCCGCCTCGTTCTGCGCCTATCTCGCCGGCGAGTTCATCAACTCGTTCGTCCTCGCCAAACTGAAGATCGCCACGAAGGGCCGCTGGCTCTGGACGCGCACCATCGGGTCCACGCTCGTCGGCGAGGGCGTCGACACCGTTATCTTCATGACGCTGGCCTTCACCGGCATCGTCCCCGGATCCATCCTGTTCCAGTTGATCCTCGCCCAGTGGGTCATCAAGGTGCTCTACGAAATCGCGGCGACACCCTTCACCTATCTCGTGGTCAACTTCCTCAAGCGCCGCGAGGGCCTCGATCCGTTCGACACCGACACCAACTTCAGCCCAGTCGTCCTCGGCCGCGCGGCGGTGCGCGGCTAACGGCGCGGCCAGCGGGGGAGATCGCATGGACCACGACCAGCTCTTCAAGGCCGTGATCACCGCCCAAGTCGGCCCATTCCTGGAGCTCTTCTTCCCCGCGGAGGCCGATCAAGTCGGCCAGCTTCGTGGACAAGGAGCTGTTCGCGGCTCCGCCGATGGGGCCTGGTCGCGCGGTGGACATCCTGGCCGACGTCCCCCTGCGCACCGCCGGTGCGTCCGGATCCGGTGGGGCGCCGAGCACGGCCCTCGTCGCCATCCATATCGACGTCCAGTCCCGACGCGACCCGGAGTTCCATTGGCGTCTGCTCGAATACCACGCGCTGCTGCGCCGCCTGCGCGGCCTGCCGGTGCTGCCCATTGCGCTGTTCCCGATCACGGACGTGCTCGGCCGGCGGCGTGGGCGCCGGCCCTGATCCGGATATGAGCGTGTGGTTCAGCGCGACGACGTGCTTGGGCACAGCCCGCTCATCTTCGAGTTCTCGGCGGTCACGCTGGGCGCTCTCGACGCATCCGCCTATCTCGCTCGGCCCGTGGCCCTGGCCGGTGCGCTCGCCGCGTGCATGCGTCGTGCGGCGGATACGCCGCTCAGCCAGTACAAACTGGCCTGCCTGCGTCGTATCATGGAGTGTGGTGGCGTGCCCACGGAGCGCACCCGCCACCTGCTGGCCAACGTTCTGGAGGCCTACCTGCCCCTGCCTGGCACCGATGTCGACGACTTCGAGCGGCTCTTGACCCTCCCCGAGAATCAGGAGGTGCGACACACCATGCAGACCTGGACCGAACAACAACAGGAAATTGGCGAGGCGCGAGGTGAGGCGCGAGGCGAGCTCAATCAAGCCCGCGAGGACGTGCTACGCGTGTTGAACACGTTTCGGCACCGTACCGCCCGCCGTGGCAGCGCGCATCCATCGCGTGGAGGACGTGGACACGCTCGACGCGCTCCTGGTGTGGGCCGCGACCGCGCCGCGCGTGGAACCGGCTGACCTCCCACGAGCGTTTGTTCACCAGTTGGTACGCGGAGGGATCACCACCATGACCGATGACCAAACCGCAAACGTCGCGGCGGACCCCGACGCGTATCAACATCTCCGGGTCGAGCGCCGCGGCCCCACCGCGTTCGTTACCCTCGCCCGCCCCGACGTGCGCAACGCCTTCAACGCGCGGCTGATCGCCGAGCTCCACGCCGTTTTCACACGCCTGGCCGCCGAAGTAGACCTCCGCGCCATCGTGCTTCGCGGCGAGGGGCGCACTTTCTGCGCCGGCGCCGACCTCACCTGGATGCGCGACAGCCTCGACTTCACGCATGAGGAGAATGTCGCCGACGCCCGCCGCATGGCCGCGATGTTCCAGGCCATCGACGATTGCCCCTGCCCCGTCATTGGGCGGATCCAGGGCGCGGCGCTTGGTGGCGGAGCGGGTTTGGCCGCCGTCTGTGATCTGGTCATCGCCGCGGATGACACGCGCTTCGGCTTCACCGAGGCGCGGTTGGGCATTGCCCCGGCGGTCATCGCGCCCGTCGCCGTGCGCAAGATCGGCGAGAGCCACGCCCGCGCGCTCTTCACCACCGCCGAGCGCTTCGACGCCGCCCATGCCTTGCGTATCGGCCTCGTCCACCGTGTCGTGCCCGCCGCCGACCTGGATGCCGCCGTGGACAAGACCCTGGCGGAGATTGGCAAGAACGGTCCCGCCGCCGTGCGCGCGGCCAAGCGCATGGCTCGCCAGGTCGGCCACCTCGCCCCCGACGAAGCGCTGCGCCTCACCACCGAGACGATAGCTGGGCTCCGCGTGAGCCCCGAGGGCCAGGAGGGCATCCGCGCCTTCCTGGAGAAGCGCACCGCGTCCTGGGTGACCGACGATGTTTAGCCGCGTCTTGATCGCCAACCGCGGTGAGATCGCCGTCCGTATCATGGCTGCCTGCCAGGAGATGGGCATCCGCACGGTCGCCGTGTATTCGGAGGCCGACCGCGGTGCCGCCCATGTGCGCCGCGCCGACGAGGCGTGCGCCATCGGCCCGGCCCCCGCCACCCAGAGCTATCTCAACATCGCCGCCATCATCCAGGCGGCCAAAGAGAGCGGCGCGGACGCCATTCACCCCGGTTACGGCTTCCTCTCCGAGAACGCCGACTTCGCCGCGGCCTGCGCCGACGCGGAGATCGTCTTCATTGGGCCCCCGCCCGAGGCCATCCGCCTGATGGGCTCCAAAATCGCCGCCAAGCGCGCGGTCGAGGCAGCCGGCGTTCCCACCGTGCCCGGCTACCTGGGCGCGGCGCGCGACCCGCGGACCCTGGCGCGCGAGGCCCAGCGTATCGGATATCCGGTGATGATCAAGGCGTCGGCCGGCGGCGGCGGCAAGGGCATGCGCGTGGTGCGCGACCCAGCCGACTTCGTCGAGGCGCTGGAGGCGGCCCGCCGCGAGGCGCTCGGCGCCTTCGGCGACGACAGCGTCTTCCTGGAGAAGCTGCTCGAGGCCCCGCGCCACGTCGAGTTCCAGATCCTGGCCGACCGCCATGGCCACGTGATCCACTTGGGCGAGCGCGAGTGCTCAATCCAGCGCCGCCACCAGAAGATCGTGGAGGAGAGCCCCTGCGTCGCGCTTACCCCGGCGCTCCGTACCGAGATGGGCGCCGCCGCGGTGGCCGCGGCGCGCGCGGCGGGCTACGTCAACGCCGGCACCTGCGAATTCCTCCTGGATGCCGGCGGCCGCTATTATTTCCTGGAGATGAACACGCGCCTGCAGGTGGAGCACCCCGTCACCGAGTCGGTGACCGGGCTCGATCTCGTGCGCCACCAACTGCGCATCGCCGCCGGAGAGCCGCTCGGCATCACTCAGGAGCGGATCGCCCCGCGTGGCCACGCCATCGAGGTGCGGCTCTACGCTGAGGATCCCGCGCACGGCTACCTGCCCTCCACCGGCACCGTTGTCGCCTTCGACGCGCCCCGCGCTCCGGGTGTGCGCGTGGACGCGGGCGTGGAGGCCGGCGACGAGGTCTCCATGCATTACGACCCGATGCTGGCCAAGCTGATCGTCTCCGCCGAGGATCGCGCCGGGGCCGTCGCGCGCCTGCGCTGGGCGCTTGATCATTTTGGTGTCCTGGGCGTTACCACCAATCTCCCACTCCTGCGCGCGATCGCCACCGACGAGGCCTTCGCGGCGGGCGACACTAATACCGACTTCCTCGCCGCGCGCGGCCTGGCGGAGGTCGCGCCGCCGCGCGACGTGCCGGCGGCGGTCCTGGCCGGTGCCGCCGTCTACGAGGCGCTGTCCGCTGCCATTACCGGTCCGCGGCGTGGGCCGTACAATCCCTGGGGCCACGGCTCCGCCGTCACGAGCGGCGGGGAGCGCCGCGCCCGCTACGCGGCGTCCGGCCGTGACCACCTCGTCACGCTCGCCCCCGTTCCCGGCGCAGTACACCAGTATCATGCCTCCGTGGACGGCGCACCGTACCCAGACCAGGGCGCCGCGGTGCGCGCGAGCCTCGGCCCCGATGGCGAACTCACGCTGCTCACCGCGAACGACGACCACGCGGACGCTGTTGGCCAGGTTGAGTCGCTACGTGCCGCCCGGCGCGCGGGCACCATCCTGATCGTCCACCAGGGTGTGTCCTATACGCTGGAGAAGCCGCGCCCGCCCGACATCGAGGCCGCGGCGCGCGGAGGCGATCTGGCCGCTGGCCAGGAGCGGCTGGCCGCCCCGATGGCCGGCACCGTCATCAAGGTCAATGTCGCCGAAGGTGACCGTGTCCAGGCGCACCAGACGCTGGTCGTGCTCGGCGCCATGAAGATGGAGCACGCGATTGCCGCGCCTCACGCGGGGCGTGTCCGCCTGGTGGCCCACCGCGCGGGCGATGTCGTGCCCGGTGGCGAGGTGCTGGTTGAGCTGGAGGTGACCCCCGATGGCCAGAGATAGCGCGTCCCCCGCCTCGAACCCAGCGTCCGCATCGAACCTGGCGTCCGCGTCGCCGCTCAGACGCCTGCCCGCCCACGTCACGGTGGTGGAGGTTGGCCCGCGCGACGGCCTGCAGAACGAGAAGGGCGTCGTGCCCACGGCGGAGAAGATTCGGTACATCGACCTGCTGAGCGCCGCCGGTTTCGCGGTCATCGAGGCCACCTCGTTCGTCAGCCCGAAAGCCATCCCCCAGCTTACCGACGCCGCCGAAGTCATGGCCGGGATCCAGCGCCGGTCCGGGACGCGCTATACCGCGCTCGTGCCCAACGCCAAAGGCATGGAGCGCGCGATCGCCGCCAACCTCCGCGAGGTGGCCGTCTTCACCGCCGCCAGCGAAACCTTTGTCCGGCACAACATCAACAGCACCATCGCCGAGAGCATCGAGCGCTTCCGGCCGGTGGTGGCGCTCGCCCACGAGCACGGCATCCGCGTTCGCGGCTACATCTCCACCGCGTTCGGCTGCCCATATGAGGGCGCTGTGGCGCCCGAGGCCGTCGCGCGCGTGGCCGACGAATTGGTCGCGCTCGGCGTGGACGATCTCGCCCTCGGCGACACCATTGGCGTGGCCACGCCCAACCAGGTCGCCACGCTCGTCCCCCTCATGACGGAGCGCATGGCCCTCGATCACCTCGGCCTGCATTTCCACGACACGCGCGGCACCGCGCTGGCCAATGTGCTCACGGCGCTGGAGCTTGGCGTCACCACGTTTGATAGCTCGGCCGGCGGCCTGGGCGGTTGCCCCTACGCCCCGGGCGCCTCTGGCAATCTCGCCACCGAGGATCTCCTCTACATGCTCCACGGCATGGGCATCCAGACGGGAGTGGACCTCAACGCCGTGGTGCGCGCCAGCCAGTTCATCGCCGGCGCGCTCGGGCGCATGCCCACCAGCCGCTACCTCCAGGCCGCGCTGGCGACGGCGTAGGGTACAGCCATCCACGCGATATGTCGCCGTGAACGGCGGCTCGACTCTGTTGGGGCGTCGGGTGGATGGCCCCATAAGCATCAAGCTAAGCGCGACCTGGCGTCGGGACGTTAGCTGTGCGCCGAGGTGGGACGCGTGTTGTGGTCGCTGGC
>JANWHL010000181.1 GCA_025450405.1 Ktedonobacterales bacterium | reverse complement strand
GCGGCGCGGCCGCGCGGCGGCCGCTATCGGCGTCCGTCACAGCGACGGTCGCGATTCCCCGGCCCGTGGCGGCTGCGCCCATTCGCGTACGCGCCACCGCCAGTGTGCGACCCGCACGTCCACCCGCGGGTCCACTCACAAGCCCACCCGCCCGGGCACCGGCGCCCGCGGCGCGGGCACAGCGCGCGGATAGCGGTATGGCGGTCCACCGAGCGCTACGGCGCGGCGGGCCCCGGCGTCGGAACATGGTGGATACGCGTGGGCGGGTCGCAATGGGGCGGCTCGCAATGGGGCGGCTCGCGCTCGCCTGGCGCTGGCCATGGCCACGTCTCTCGCGCGCGCCAGGAGACTGGCTGAGCGACCTCTGGCCTGGCGAGGAGACACTCTGGACACGCCTTGGACACGTGGCGCGGAAAGCAAGTGCTGGACTGCGCCGCGCACGGGCGCGCGCGGGATGGGCCTCCGGGCCCTTGGCCGCCGCGCTGATGCTGTTGGCGGTATTGCTGGTGGTGCTGGCGGGCGGTGCGGGGACGTATATCGCCGTCACACGCGGCGCGCCCTTGATCCAGGCGGGTCTGAGCGGGCACGCGGCGAACGTCGAATCGGGAGTGGTGGTGCGGGCGGGGACCGCACCCAGCACGCCAACACCCGCGCAGCCGGCGTACGAGCTGGGGGTCTGGCCGTCGAACAGCAGTCCAGCGTCGACTGGCGAAGTGACGGTCTATGCGCGACTCACTGGCCTGGGACGCGGCACGGGCGTGGGCAAAGTTCCGATCACCTTGCGCGTGACCTTCCCCTCGGGAGTGCGCGTGTATGGCCCCGTGCGGACGAACGCCTATGGTCTGGCCGCCTTCACGGTGACCTTCCATAATCTGCCGCCCGGACGTCTGGTGTTCGTGGTGGCCTTCGCGCCCGCTGGATTCGAGACCACCTACACCGCCACGACGGTGTTCGCGGCCAGCAAGTAGTCAGCGGACTACACGATCCAGTCGCGGCGGCGGGCAAAGGCCCGGAGGGCTTGCTCCTGCGCGACGACGCCGACGGCGCCCGGTCGGAGGGCGCGCACGTCCGCCAGCGCTTGGTCCACGGTGCGCCCAGCGCGGATAAGATAGGCCGCGAGTACGGTTCCCGTACGCCCCTCGCCGACCTTGCAGTGCACCACCACGGCGCGGTCGCGAGCCCGGCCGTGATCGATGAACGCCAGGGCCTGGTCGAGCTGCTCAGGGCTGGGCGCGGTGAGGTCGTCCACGGGGAGATGCAGCGACTCGAGGCCGTGCCGCGCCAGCGAGGCCTCCGGGAGCGATGTTTCGGTCAGGGAGAGCAGGGCGCCAATGCCCTGGGTGCGCAGCCACGCCAGGTCCGCATCCAGCGCCGCCGCGGTCGCGT
Organism: Ktedonobacterales bacterium; assembly: GCA_025450405.1. Lineage (GTDB taxonomy): Bacteria > Chloroflexota > Ktedonobacteria > Ktedonobacterales > JADMIN01 > JANWHL01. Next base: position 3,905 of record JANWHL010000181.1, on the reverse strand, counting down.
CGTCCGCGTTGGCCGGGGACTCGGGAAAATGCGGCTCTTGGTCGCGCCCGGCGTCCCGACGGGTGTCGCGCTGGCCGCCTCCGGGGCGTGGACAGCCCGCAAGCGCGCCCTCGATCAGCCAGTAGAAACCACGCATGGTGTGCCGTGTCCTCAGTGCCGTGCTGCCAGTATCTTGCCCGCTCTCACATCGGGTATACCCTCCGCGCCTCGTCACCGCATCATCCGTTCTGGTGGGAGGTCACCTGCCCGTTCAGGGAGGCCGAGACGTAAGCCGATCCTTCGACCAGGGTCTCTCCACACGCGCCGTGCTACCATCTATTGGGGAGCGCGGCATGACCACGGACTTGATCGAGACGAGCGGAGTGAGTGAGGCGGGCCAGGCGGGCAATACCGTCGCCGCTACTGCTGATGCCTCATATGGCGCGCTCTTCGGCGTTCGCGGCTTCCCGCAGTTGGCCGCTGGCACCGTCCTGGCGCGCACCGCCGGCACGCTCTGGCAGGTCGCCCTCGTCCTCTTCGTCCTGCAGCGCTTCCACTCACCCGAGCTGGCTGGCGTCACTGCCTTCCTCAGCGTCGCGCCGGGGTTGGCGGTCAGCCCCATCGCCGGGGCGCTGCTCGACCGCCAGGGCCGTCTCCGCATGATCCTGGTGGATTACGCGGTGGCGGCGGTCTCGCTGGTCGTGCTCTTCGCGCTCACAGCCACCAATCACCTCGCCCCGGCGACGCTCCTCCCCCTGGTGGCTGTCAGCTCACTCACCGGGCCGCTCAGCTCCAGCGGCATCCGCACACTGTTCCCGCGCGCGGTGCCGCGGACGCTCTGGGACCGCGCCAACGGCGTGGATAGCGGGAGCCAGGCATTGGCCACGGTCCTCGGACCCGCGCTGGCCGGTCTGCTGCTCGCCGCCATCGGCGGCGCGGGGACATTTCTCGCGACGGCGGGACTCTACGTGGTGTCGGGGGTGGTGCTCATCGGGCTCCACGATCCGCCTCCCGAGCGCGGGACCCAACCCGAAGTCGCGCTCGGGCGGTCCGCATGGCAGGCGTTGGTCTTCGTGCTCCGCCATCCCACCCTGCGCGGCATCATGTTCTCGCTCTCCACGAGCAATCTGGGCTTCGGCCTGCTGACCGTCGCCCTGCCGGTGCTGGTGTTCAGCCACTTCCACTGGGGCACGGCGGCGGTTGGCGAGCTCTGGTCGCTCTCCGGCCTGATCACCGTGGGCGCCGGTATCCTCGCCGGGCGCGTGAGCACGGAAGGGCGCGAGCGGCGGATGGTGGCGTTTGGGATGGGCGTTCTGGCCGCGGCGTGCTCCGTTCTACTCCTGGCCAGCGTGGCGGCGGCGCTCCTGGGCACGGTAGTGCTCATCGCCGCCATGGTCCTCATCGGGGCGGGTTCGGCCCCGCTCGATGTCGGCCTCTTCGCGCTCCGCCAGCGCCGGACCGATCCCGCTTGGTTCGGCCGTGCCGTCGCGGTCTCGATGAGCCTCAATTTCGCGGGCCAGCCCATCGGGTCGGCGCTCGCCGGCCCAATCGTTCAGCGGTCGGTGCCCCTCGCGCTGGCCGTGGCGGCGATCCTTTCGCTGCTGGGCTGTGTCGTCACCTATCTGGCAATCCCGAAAGCGGGGTAAGACGCGCCGCGTCGCCGCTACGCTCAGCCCGCCCTGTTCCGCCGCCGTTCCAACACGAAGCGCATGTTCGCCTGAGCGAATTGTGCGACCGACCAGGTGTCGAACGGCGTGGGCACTGGTACGTCGGTGACGGTCTCTGGCGTGATTCCGCTCCGGGCCATCTCGTCCGCCAGCCGTTCCAGCGTCTCGATGTACTCCCGCGTCAGGGTCAGACAGCGCCTATCCGTTACGGGTCCATGCCCCGGAACGACCGTGTTGAGCGACAGCCGCTCAATCTCGCCGATGATCCGCACCCACTCTCCTGGGTCGCCGTCCGGGAGCCAGGGATGATAGTCGAGGAAGGCCAGGTCTCCGGCGAACATGATGCGCTCGTCGGCCAGATACAGAAACGCGTCGCTCGTCGTGTGCCCGCCGCCGTACGACCACAGCTCAACCGTTCGCGTTTTCCCGTGCAGGCGCATCTCCCGCCCGAACGTGAGGTCTGGCGGCGTGACTCGAATCGACGGAATCGCCTCCGCATACCGCCGGTTCTCGGCGATCCGAAGGCCGAGCTCCTCGCGCGCACGCTCGTCGCCCTCGACGGCCAACCGCTTCTCCAGTGTCTGGAGGATGGCCGGCAACTCGGCCACGTCCTGGGCATACTCGGCGACCAGTCTGCTGGTCATCAAGTCGCGTGTCATCTCCGTTGCGATGATACTCGCCCCCGGGACAAACACCTGGTTGCCCGCCACGTGGTCGTCATGCCAGTGGCTGTTGACAACCAAGGTAGCCCGACGTCCGGTCAACCGCTCGGCCGCGGCGCTCAGCTCCATGGCGGCGCGAGGAGTCCGCAGCGTGTCGAAGACGAGCGTCTGGTCTCCAAGGTCGACGATTCCGGCATTGCCGAGCGAGCCCTGGCCGGGCACGGCGATGGCGGCGTAGACCCCCTCGGCCAACCGCTCGATCAGGATCGACTCGGGGGCCGCCGACGATCCGCTCTCGACAGTCATGGACCGCTCCCTATTTCGACGATGGACCGCTCCCTATTTCGACGGACGCTCTCGGTCGCTGTCTGACTAGGTCGGCGGGGGCCGTCCTCGCATCCTGGTGGTGTCCACACTATCACACGGGTCGGGGATGACTCGCGAATCAGTTGATCGCCTGGGTCTCTGACGGCGTTCCCGGTGCAAGCCCTGCTATGTATGAATCAAAGGAATAGCCCATGGCGCCAGCTCACCCCTCCACGCCCGCTGGGTCGATAACCGTGCCCTTGGTGATTCGCCGCGTCCTTCAGGGCGCCTCCTCGCCACACCATCCCGTCCGCCCTCGGCTCCATCCCTCGCCCATACCCCGCGACCGCGGCGCGCATCCGGCCGCTCGCTCGCCATGAGATGGGCGCGTACGGATCCGAGCCCCTCGCGCACCACGCGGGACGCCGAGACGCATCCCCCGCATGGGAGGATACGCCCCGGCGTCCGGGTCGCGCATAGCCATCGTCGCGGTGCTGGGCCAGGCCGCGCCGGAAAAACCTACGGCTTGATCACCACGGCTTGATCACCACGGCTTGCACGACCACTCGCGCCAGGAGTAGCCGTCGCGGACGAAGACCTGGTGCGCGGCATGGATGTTCGCCCAGGCGTTGAACCGCGAGTAGCCGGCGTACGAGGTGGTCCTCCAGGTGCTAGCGAGGAACTGGAACACTCCAGACGCACCGCTCGACCGGTTATAGGCATTAGGGGCATAACCCGATTCGCAGGAGGCGACCCGCAGTGCCTGGCCGGCATACGCGCCAAAGACGCTCCGGATCATGTTTTGGACGCTCCCCGAACCGCCGAATGACACGCTGCCCGAGCTATGAGATACGACGCCCGCGCCATGGTGTACGACGCGTGAGGAGCGCCCAAAGCTCGCCCCGCCGGGAAGATTATTGGGGACCCAGCGCGTGTTGTCGGAGACGAGGTGACCGTTGGCGATGTGCCAGTGGTGCGTGCAGTGGTAGGCGCCGCTGCGCCAGCCGTAGCAAAGCCACCCGGCGTCGACATAGTAGCCGCGCTGATAATGCAGCCAGCTCGCGGCGTTCGCGGTTCCGGGGGTGCTCAGCGCCGCGACTGAGAGCGAGAGCGCGAGCGTGGCAGCCAGTGCCGCCAGGACCACCACCGAGCGCCCGGCGCGCGCAATGGGCAACGAGTGACGACCATTACGCGAGAGTCGCGAATACAAGGGTCGCGATTTGGTGAAGTGACGTTGCACGAATCAACCTCCATGGGCCCCACGCTGTGCGTAGGGGGATGGCGCGCGGGT
>JANWHL010000180.1 GCA_025450405.1 Ktedonobacterales bacterium | reverse complement strand
TGGCGTGCAGAGGGACACCGCAAAGGGGTGACCGCTCCCCTTGCCCAAACGAGCGGCTCGTCAGGACGATGCGCAAGGCGCGTGAAGCAACCCGCGCGTCGTCATCGAAGAACTCAAAGAAGTCGCCCACCTGGTACATCAGCAGCGCGTCGGGGTATCGCGCCTTGATGTCAAGGTACTGGCGCCGGGACGGCGAGGACATAGAGGTGTGTCCCGTCTAGCGGAAGGTGGACAGTGACTTCATTCCAGGTGCCAACACAGTTGCGGCAGCCGCCACTCGCTTGGCGCGGCGGGCGGAGGACGGACGTCTATTGTAGCATGGCGCGTGTACCATGGTGACCCAGGGGGCGGCCCCGGCCAAGCGACCGCGTCTTGCCATACCCCCACCGGGTATGCTATAATGCTGGTGGCAGCCTCGCCACGGTGTCCGCCCCGCGGCGCGATGTGGACTCACGAAGAAGGATAGCGCAACGATGGCAAATCAGGAGCGGGACGGTCAGACGCCCGCCGTCTACGATGTCGCGATTATTGGGTCGGGCCCCGCCGGCTACACCGCGGCCATATACGCGGCGCGCGCCAACCTGCGCACCGTATTGCTCCAGGGCGAGCAGATCGGCGGCCAGTTGATGATTACCAGCGACGTCGAGAATTATCCTGGCTTCATTGATCCCATTCTGGGACCCGACCTGATGGACCGCTTTGAGCAGCAGGCGGCCCGCTTCGGCACCGAGTTGGTCCCGCGCGACATCACACGCGTTGATTTTGCGCACCGGCCGTTCCGTCTCTGGGCTGGCGACGACGACGCCCCCGTCTACCAGGCCGACGCCGTCATCATCGCCACCGGCGCCGGAGCGATTTGGCTGGGCCTGGAAGGCGAGACGCGCCTGCAGGGCCGCGGTGTGAGCGGCTGCGCGACCTGCGACGGGCCGTTCTTCCAGGGCCGGGCCCTGGCCGTGGTCGGCGGCGGCGACACCGCCATGGAAGAGGCGCTCTTTCTCACACGCTACGCCGCTTCGGTCACGCTGATCCACCGCCGGGACCATTTCCGCGCCAGCAAGATCATGCAGGAGCGTGTGCGCAACCACCCCAAGATCACCATCCGCTTTGACACTGTGGTCGAGCATGTGCTCGGTGAGCACGCCGTGGAGGGCATCCGCGTGCGCAATGTCAAGACCGGCGCGGAGGAGACGATGGAGGTTGGGGGGCTATTCGTCGCCATCGGACACAAGCCCAACACCGAGATCTTCAGGGGCGTGCTCGACATGGACGCCCGTGGCTATCTCATCACCCATCACCACACGATGACCAGCGTCCCAGGCGTATTCGCCGCGGGCGACGTCGTGGACCACCGCTACCGCCAGGCCGTGACGGCCGCGGGCGAGGGATGCCGGGCCGCGATCGATGCCGAGCGCTGGCTCGAGTCGCAGGGCGAGGTGGAGCCCGGCGATGTCGTGGATCCACGCGTCTATGGCGGGCTCCGGCCTCTTCAATAGGCACACCCAACGGAGGCACGCCCTATGGACGCGGCGCATACTCGCGGGCTCCGGGGTGCGATGGCGCGGGCGCCCAAGGTCCCGCGCGCTTGCCCGCCTCAGCCGTTCGGGCTATAATGGCCACGCGCCGCACTCGCCGCTCCTGGATGCGCTCGCGGCACGGCGGTTGCGGTCGCGCGGGTTGTCGGCCGCCGCATCGCCGGCATGGTCCCACCCATCAACCCGCCCACACCCACCCGCTGAGAGGTCGTAGGATCCGATGGCCGAGTCCACGCAACTGCTGGTCGTGCCGCACACGCACTGGGACCGTGAGTGGTACGCCACCTTCCAGCAGTTCCGCGTCCGGCTCGTCAAGGCCGTGGACAAGGTGCTCGATGTCCTGGAAGCCGATCCGGCGTTTACCGACTTCATGCTCGACGGCCAGACCGTCGTCCTCGAAGACTACCTCGAGGTGCGCCCCGAGAACGTCGAACGCCTACGCAAACTGGCGAACGCGCACCGGATCGTGGTCGGGCCGTGGTACCTCCAGCCTGACGAGTTCCTGGTCAGTGGCGAGTCATTGATCCGCAATTTGCAGCTCGGCATGCGCATCGCCGCTGGTTTCGGCGGACCCATGATGGTGGGCTACGTCCCCGACGTCTTCGGGCACATCGCCCAGCTTCCCCAGCTCCTGCGCGGGTTTGGTATCGACAATGCCGTCTACTGGCGCGGCGTCGGTCCCGACGTGGACCGTAGCGAGTTTCGCTGGGCCGCCCCCGATGGCACGACGGTGCTCGTGGTGTGGCTCTGCGACGCGCTCGGTTACTCCAATGCCCGCACGCTCCCGCTGCAAACCGACGCGCTGCTGGCGCGCCTCGACCACATCACGCCACCGCTCGCGCATCGCGCCACGACGGCCACCCTCCTGCTGATGAACGGCTCAGACCATCTGGAGCCACAGGCCGGACTCCCGGCCGCCCTCGCGGAGGCAAACCACCGGCTCAAGGCCAGGCACGAGGCCGCGACCATCGGCACGCTCCGCCAGTATGTGGACACCGTCCTGCGGGCCGACCCACCGCTGGCGACCTACACCGGCGAGATGCGCAGCAGCCGCTACGCGCACCTACTGCCCGGCGTGCTGTCCACGCGGATGTGGATCAAGCAGCGCAACGCCACATGTGAAGCCCTGCTGAGCCGGTGGGCCGAGCCCGCCAGCTCTTGGGCGTGGCTGCTGGGCGAGCCATACCCGCAGGGTCTGCTGCGCGTCGCCTGGCGCCAACTGCTCTGGAATCACCCGCACGACAGCATCTGCGGCACGGGCATTGACCAGGTGCATGACGAGATGCGCTCGCGCTTTGACCAGAGCGAGCAGGTGGCCGAGGCGCTGACTGTCGAAGCGCTTGGGCACATCGCCGCGAACGCTGACACGCGCCTGCCCGCTGGAGCGGCGGAAGCGCTCCCCCTGGTCGTGTTCAACGCCGGGCCGACGCCGCGCTCGGACATTGTGGTCGCGAAGGACATCGGCCTGATCTCCGAAGACATCCGCGTCCTCGACAGCGCGGGCCACGCGGTTCCGCACGAGCTCCGCGCGTTCCACCGGCTCGAGCTGCTCGCGCAAGATGTCGCCAAGGGCCTGGTGACGAGCATGATCAACATGGTGCAGGGAGGCCGTGTCGAGGGCTATGCCATCGTGGCCGTCCAGTTCAGCGACGGCCAGGACACGTCGGTCGAGCAAGTGACGGTCACCGTGTCCGAGCACGGCGAACCAAACCTCCCCGCCGTGGAGGCCGCCCGCGCGCGCATCCTGCAGGCGGCGCGACGCGATGCGCTCAGTACGTTTCACCTGGTCGCTCAGGAGCTGCGCGCGGACGTCGCGTTCCTTTCCGAGGACGTGCCCGCGTTCGGCGCGCGCACCTTTTTCCTCGAGCCGCAACGCCAGGCGCCCAGCGGGCCAGATAGCGCCCCCGCGACCACGTTGGTTGCCGAGCCGGCGGCCATCGAGAACGAACATTTCCGGGTCGAGGCCGACGCGGCCACTGGCACGCTCACCGTGACCGACAAAGCCACTGGCGCCCGTTATCCTGGCCTGAATCTCTTTCAGGACGGAGGCGATGTGGGCGACCTCTATAACTACTCACCTCCGCGCGACGACTTCCTGGTCGCCAACCCGCGCTACCGGCCGCGGATCGAGCTGGTGAACGCGGGACCAGTAGCGGCCACCCTGCGCGTGACTGTGCGCTACGAGTTGCCGCAACGCTGCTCGGAGAATCGCCGTTCGCGCCACTTTGAAGTGGTGGAGTGTCCGATTGTTTCCGAGGTCACGCTGGTCCCGGGCGCGCGCCGCGTGGAGATCCGCACGGAGGTCGAGAACCTCGCGCGCGACCATCGCCTCCGCGTGCTCTTCCCCGCCCCGCTTATGGCAGGCGTCAGCGAGGCCGAAGGCACGTTTGAGGTGACCCGGCGACCCATTCGCCAGCCGCGCCCCGGCCCGGACGAATCACCGTGGTCGGAGTGGGTGGAGACGCCGGTGGACACGCACCCACAGAGGCGCTTCGTCGATGTCAGCGACGGCCGCGTGGGGCTAGCGGTGCTCAACCGCGGGCTGCCGGAGTACGAGGTGCTGCCCTGGCCCGTCAACAAGGGCGTCGCGGTCGCTCTCACGCTGTTGCGCTGTGTGGAATGGCTCTCGCGGGGCGACCTCGATACGCGCCACGGGCATGCCGGCCCGATGGAATACACGCCGGAGGCGCAGTGCCTGGGCCAGCACGTCTTCGAGTATGCCATCGTACCGCATCCGGGGACCTGGCGCGAGGAGGACGCCCTGCCCCTCAGAGAAGCGCAGGCTTTCGAGGCCCCGCTGCGCGCGCGGTTGACCAGCGCGCATCAGGGCAAGCTCCCCGGGGCGTGGAGCTTTGCCACGGTGGAACCGGGCGCCGTGGTGCTGAGCGCGGTCAAGCGCGCGGAGGATGAAGACGCGCTCGTTGTGCGGCTTTACAATCCCACGGAGCGTGCGCTGGAGACCACGCTCCGCATGCTGTTTCCTTTTCGCGAGGCACGCTTGGCGACGCTGAACGAGGCGCTCGTCGCGGATGGAGCGGCGCACCCGCTCACCAGAGACGGGGACCAGGGTGTGCGGTTGGCACTGCGCGGCGGCGAAATCGCCACCTTGCTGCTGCGATTCTGACCAGGAATGGCACGGGCTCGGCGGCACGGCGCGGGGCGGTGGCGGAGATCGTGCTAAGGATGAGACCGCGCGCGCAGTCCGCGCGTCCGATAGTGGGGAGAGTGGCGAACAGGACTCCGAGCGGCGTCTGGCTGGGACGGCTGGGCTGTACCATTGATCGGTACCGATCTGATCTGGTATCGTGGGGCACGGTGCCCCATCTCGCGTGAGGTGGTGCGAGACGGCGCGAAACGCTGTGCGGCGGTCGGCGGCGCGAGCACGCGGCGCGGCGAGAGAGGCGGGTAGTCGTGAGCGACATAATGCTGCATAACGTCATCCATCAGGTGGTCACCGCGGCCACACCGACGCTTTCGGCGGCCCAGGCCACGGCGACTGCGGCGGCGCAGGCGACCGCGTCCGCGGCGGCCAGTTCGTCCAGCGGTTCCGGGTCCTCCACCGGGGGCTCCCTCAAGAGCCTGCTCGGGCTCGTCGGGCTCGTGGTGGCGTTCTTCGCCGCGTTCGTGGCCATTTTCTGGCTGGCACTGGTGTTCTGGGCGTGGCGCGACGTGCGGTCGCGCACGCAAGACGTGATCGTGCAGATCACCGCCACGCTGCTTGTCGCCGTGTTCTTTCTCGGCGGCCTCTTCATTTACTTGATTGTGCGCCCCCGCCAGACCCTCGCCGAGCTCTACGAGCGCCAGCTCGAAGAAGAATCACTCCTGGCCGAGATGACCGAGCGTCAGACGTGCCCAACCTGCCACTATCGTGTCGAGGGCGAGTTCCAAGTGTGCCCGAGCTGCGGCACCAAGCTGCGCCGGCCGTGTCCACGCTGCGACCACTTGCTAGAATTGAAGTGGAATCTGTGTCCCTTCTGTGGCTATGGCGGCGGTGCCATGGATGGCGGCGGGAGGTCGTCCGCCCGCCAGGGGGCGCGCATGGAGCGCTGACGACGCTTACCACGCGCAACGTCGGGATGACCACGTTCAGCTGACAACATGTGCCCACTATCAGCGGCTCGCCCTCGGGCGGGCCGCTTTCCGTCCCGGCGTGCCGGTGCGTACCGAGCGGCTACGCGCCACCTACCTCTTCGGCGTTGCGGCATCCAGCCCGTAGGCGCACCAGCCCCGCACCGGGCAGACGAGGCAGCGCGGCACGCCGGGCCCACAGAGCGCGCGCCCATGCTGGAGAAACAGGCGGTTGGCGCCAGCCCAGAGGTCCCTTGGCAGGACATGCTCCAGCGCGCGCTCGGTCTGGTCAGGCGTCTTCGTACGTACCCAGCCAAGGCGGTTGGTGATGCGGTGCATGTGGATGTCCACGCAAAGGGCGGCGATGTTGAACGCGTAGATGCGCACGCAGTTGGCGGTCTTGCGACCCACACCGGGCAGCGCGAGCAGACGCTCCAAATCGTCCGGGACCTGGCCGTCGTAGTGGTCAACCAGGATGCGCGCCAGCTCGATCAGGCGCGGGGCTTTGGTCTCTCGGTACTGACTGCCGTCGAGGAGGTCATACAGCGTACGCTCGTCCGCCGTCGCGAGCGCGTGCGCGTCCGGGTAGCGAGCGAATACCCGCGTGGATACCGCCGTGGTCTGCTCTTCGCGAGTGCGCTGAGAGACGATGGTGGCGATGAGCACGCGGTACGGTTCGCCCAGCTCGACGGCGCCCCGACCGTGGTAGGTCGCCGCGAGGGCCCCCATGACGGCGCGCGGGGCCCCGGGCGCCACGTGCGGCGCATCAGCGGCGTTGGTCAGCATCGTCATATCCTTCCTGGCCAGGGGACGACTGGCACGCGCCATGCCAGCGACGAGGCGACCGCCGTTGGAGGACATGACTCAAGCCCTCGCCTGGCCTCACGTGGTATGATAGTGAGGGCCCGGCCGCACTCCAGCTTCGGGAGGTGCGCGGTCGGGCCTCCTGGCAGGCAAATCGCGGCAGGCATATCGCGGCAGGCAAATCGCGCGTAAAGTCCGCTCCCGGCAAACCGGTCGCGGAAAACCGCTGGCGTCTATGGATTGAGTATCCGCGGGAGCAGAGTCAGTCCGGTAGGCCGTGAGCCGGCACGGGCCGGCTCCGTGGACTCGCGCATCCGTTTCCGGATGGCGAGCTTGCGGGCACATAGAGAACACGATGAGGCATGGCGAGGGCGACTACGCAAGTGCTGGCCCTACCCCCACGCCGGGCACCAAGCACGGGGCACCACAGGGAGGCTGAGCATGATTTCGACCGGCGACCTGAAGAAGGGTATCTCGCTCGAGGTGGACGGGCAGCCGTATACCATCGTCGAGTGGCAGCATGTCAAGATGGGACGCGGCGGCGCGATCGTGCGTCTGAAGATGCGCAACCTGCGCACCGGGTCGACCATCGACCGCACCTATGACGCCGGTGAGCGCTTTCCCCGCGTCTATCTCGAGCGCCGACACGTCATTTACCAGTACAACGACGCCGACACGTTCCACTTTATGGACTCTGAGAACTACGAGACGGTGAGTCTCACCTCGGACCAGCTCGGCGATGCTCGGCTCTATCTCATAGATGGCATGGAACTCGACATCATCAGCTACAAGGACTCGCCGCTGAATGTGGAGCTGCCGGTCAACGTGGACCTCAAGGTCACGTACACCGAGCCGGGATTCAAGGGCGACACCGCCACGGGCGGGACCAAGCCCGCGCAGCTCGAGACGGGTCTGACGGTCCAGGTACCGCTCTTTGTCACCACTGGCGAAACCATCCGCGTCAAGACGGAGACGGGCACCTACGTGGAGCGCGTGGGATAGTGCGCGGCCCGGCCAGGCGGTCGGCGCGATCGGGGCGAGACCGCCGGTTTAGGGGGGAAACTCGCCGGGAGTACGAGTTCGCGCACGAGTGCGAGGCAATACGTGCCAGCCGGGCAGAGGGAGAGGTCAATGCCACGCGAGCGAAGCGGGGACTCCGCGCAGCGGCAAGCGGACCAGCAAAATCATGCGACACCGGCGGCGCGCGGCCTCAGTATCGCGGAGCTGCGCCAGATCATCACGTTGATGCAGCACTCCGATATAGACGAAGTGACGGTGGAACGCGAGGCCGATGGGCTCCGCCTCCAATTGCGCAAGCCGTCGCCCGTCGCCGTGGACTTCGCCACGGTCCCAGGCTCGGCGCCACACTTTGAGCATCAGGCCGTGGACCATCTCGACGGCGCCGCCGCGGTGTCCGCGGAGGACCACGCGCTGCGTGTCACCGCCCCGCTGGTCGGGCGCTTTCATGTCGCGCTCAGCCCAGGCGGCAAGCCCATGGTGGCGGCCGGCGATATCGTCCGCCAGGGCCAGATTGTGGGAGCCATCGAGACGCTGAACGTGTTCAACGAAGTGGAAGCCGACCACCCGGGCCGTGTCTCCGCGATCCTCGTGGCTGAGGGACAAGCGGTGGAGTACGGCCAGGCCCTCATGTCCCTCGACCCGCTCACACCGTGATGCGCGCATCTGGCTGGAGTTGGTGCACGCGCGTGATGGGGCCGGGCATCGGCTCGCCGCAGCGGATGGGGCGGCGGGCGGGCGTTGGCGCGCCGCGAGCGACCGCGACTTGAAAAGGATGGGCGCATGCGCATCGTCGGCGTAGGCGAGATTACCCGGTACTTGAAAGATCTCTTTGGCGAAGACCCGTACTTGAGCGATGTCTGGGTACGTGGCGAGATCACGGGCTACGCCCAGCCCGCGTCGGGACATCGCTACTTCTCGCTCAAGGATGAGACCGCGCAGCTCCGGTGCGTCTTCTTCCGCCAGCTCGCGACGTACGCGCCGCCCTTGCGCAACGGCATGGCGGTGCTGGCGCACGGCCGGCTGAGTGTGTACGAGGCCCGCGGCGAGTACCAGTTATACGTGGACGCCGTCGAGGATGCTGGGATCGGCCTGCTCCACCTGCGCTTTGAGGAACTAAAGGCGCGCCTGGAGGCCGAGGGCCTGTTCGAGGGCGAGCGCAAGCGCCCGATTCCGGCGCGGCCATCCTGCGTAGGCGTGGTGACATCCGCATCCGGCGCGGCGCTGCGCGACATTGTGCGCACACTGCGGCAGCGCTGCCCGCTCGTGCACGTGATCATCGCGCCAGCATTGGTGCAGGGCGAGGGCGCGGCGGCCGAGGTCGCCGCGGCGCTGGATGCGCTGAATGCGCATGGGGGTGCCGACGTGGCCATCGTAGCGCGCGGCGGCGGGTCGCTTGAGGACCTATGGGCATTCAACGAAGAGCCTGTCGCACGCGCCATTTATCGGTCGCGCCTGCCTGTGATCACGGGTGTCGGCCACGAGACGGACTTCACCATCGCGGATTTCGTGGCGGACCATCGCGCCAGCACACCTACCGCCGCCGCGATGGCGTGCGTGCCCGACGCGCGGGAGTGGCGGCGCGACCTGGCCGAAATGAGCGACCACATGACGCTGATAATGCGGGCGCAGGTCGAATCCGCGCGCGACTTCCTCGCGCTGGCCCGCCGCGACTTGCTCCGTGCCAGCCCGGCCACACGCATCGCCTCGGAGCGCCAGCGCGTGGATGACGCCACGCACAACCTATCGGCGCGCATAGCGCATTATCTGGAGCTGCGCCACGAACGATTGCGCGGTGCCGCCCTCCATCTGCATTCGTTGAGCCCGCTGCTCACGATTGGGCGCGGCTTCGCGGTGGTGCGCCGCGAGCCGGAGGGCCAGGTGGTTACGAGCGTTGGGCAGGTGCCGTCCGGCCAGGGGCTCTCCATTCAGGTGGCCGACGGGCGCTTCGCGGCGGTGGCGGTCGCTCGTATCGAGTCAACCCCGGATGTGGAGGGGGAGCGCCGGCGTGAGGGGCCCGCGGATTCAGGCGTGAACCGCCCGCGGCCGCCGCGGCGAACGCCGCTTACCGCCGATACGCTACCGTCTGAGGAGTGAGGAGCGATGTCAATGGCCAGTGATCATGCGCGGCAACACGGCGGTGGCCAGGGCCGCCTGGGCGGCGACCACCACGAGGGGACGACATCAGCCAGGCAACGGGCCGGCGGCGCGCCCGGGGATGCGGCCAGCATCGCGTCCTCGGCCGACGGCGTGAGGGGCTTCGAGGAGGTCATGGGCGAGTTGGAGGAGATTGCCCGCTCACTCGAAAGCGGACAACTGCCCCTTGACGAGGCCCTGCGGCTCTATGAGCACGGCATGCGCCTTGCCCAGGTGTGCCAGGCGCTGCTGGACCGCGCCGACCTCCGTGTTCGGCGTCTCGTCGCCTCCGAGGACGGCGAGTACACCATCCAAACGTTGGACATCGAACTCGAGTCGTAGCGCGCCACGCGAGTCGGCGCGGGGTCCACCAT
>JANWHL010000179.1 GCA_025450405.1 Ktedonobacterales bacterium | reverse complement strand
GCGGCATCCCAGAGCGCGCGGTAGTGCTCAGGTCCCACCGGACGGACGGCGAGCCCATCCGGCATGAGTGGGGTGGCGGGCAGGGCCGCGACGTCGCTCAGCTCCATCTCTAGGACGCTGAAGACGGGAGTGTAGCCCTCCTCCCACAACAGTGAAGTCAGCTCACGCTCGTCGCTGGTGGCATTTGCGCCGTAGACGTCCGCGCGGGGGCCGGGATGCGCGGCGGCGATGGCGCGGGCGCGCGCCTCGGCCCAGCGGAGCATCGCGCGGCCGAGGCCCTGGCGGCGGTGCGCGGGCAGCAGATAGCCGAGGTGCAGGTAGAGGTGGGTGCCGTCCTCCTCCGGCCACCACGTGACGCGGTTGTAGCCTATGACGCGCCCGTCGCGCTCGGCGAAGAGCATGTCGCGAATGGGATCGAACGGTGGGTCGCCCGTACGCGCGGCGGCGAACCACGCGGTGAGGTCTTCGACCGTCGGGATGCGCTCGTCGGTGGAGAACACGTCGATCCGGTCGGCCGCGACGCAGCCAGCGCGTACGGCGATCATGTGGCGGAAGTCGGCCTCGTCGCGGTAGCGGCGGAACGCCAGTCCGGGAATGGCGGGCGCCTCGGGTACGTTAACCGTGGCGCCGGGCAATGTGTCGTCCATGTGGTGGCTCAATTCACCTGGTCGACGTCGACGGTATCGAGCAAGCCTTGAATAAACGCGGCGTACGCGTCCTTCATCGGCAAGCCTTCGTCGACGCGGAGACGGCGCCGCGTGGTCACCACCGCGCGGCCCTCCTTGGGATTGAAGCCTGGCTTCTCCTGGCGCTCCCAGTGGAGGCCCGTGCCGCGCCGCTGCCAGACGGGCAGGTCGTTGAAGTTGACGCCGTGCTGGAACAGCAGCTCGTTCTTGAAGCCGACCGACTTGCCCGCGAGGATGGCATTGGCCTCGACGGCGGACTTGCCGGCCTTGACGAGCATCCAGTGGCACCAGCCGTTGAGCCCACAGCGCTCGGCATCCGCCTGGCGCCAGCGGAAATAGTCCACCACCTGCTGCCGCTCCGCACCCATCCAAATCCGGCTGTCGAAGTGCGCGACCGCCTGACTTGCTAGCGAGAACGCGGCGCTGGCGACGCTGGCGGATATCGAGACCAGCTTCTCCACCTCGCGGTCAAAGAGGTCCCAACCAGGCGGGAAGAGAATCGAGATCTCGTCGCTCTCCGTGTAGGCATAGAGGCCGTGTAGGTCTTCCAGCAGCGCGCGGGCAGTCCCGACCATGAGCTCGTGGAAAGCCGGGTCGAAGGGCTTCTCGAAGCGCGCCGCGGTCAGCCGGGTGAAGCTGCGGCCGTCCACGCGGATCACGACCCAGGCGCCCGGCAGGGTGCGCACGCCGTGGAAGTATTCGAGGCGGCGCATCCGCGCCTCGAAGTCGGCGCTATCCATGGGGCCCCTCCTTCGCGGCATCTCGGACTTCGGGCGGATCGCCCGTCACGTCGCCGCCCGCCCACGGCTCGCAATCGAAGCCGCCCGCTGGGGTGGTGCGGACGCGGTAGAGCTGGTCGAGGCCCTCGGCGAGGCTGGGCGGCACCAGGCGCTTGGCGGTGGCGTAGATGGCGACATCGGGCACGCGCGCCTTGCCGGTGCGCTCCCGGTTGCGCGCCAGGCTCTCGCGCATGACGGCGTCGAAGTAGTAGCCGGCGACCGCCGCGCCGTGCTCGCGCGCCAGGCGGATTAGCGGCTCGCGGTCGGTCGGGGTGGGGTTGGTATTGTCCACGACGACGGAGCGGCCCGCGCGCAGCGCCTCCTCGATGAGCTCCATCTGGCGGCGCTGGGGACGGCCGTTATTGCGCAGCAGGTCCTTGCTGACGTACGCGTGGGTGTCGGCGAAGCGCTCGCGGTAAAAGGTGCTCTTGCCCGCCGCCTGGATGCCCACGAAGATGACCAGCTCCATCGTCGCCCATCCTCTGTCGCTATGATGCGGACAACACCCACGCGCACCAGCGCACTCTGGCGCTCCTCACCTGGCACCGCCGAGATCGTCGGCCGCCTGCGCGGCCGGGCGCAGCTCCTTCTTGTACTCGACGAAGCGACGGTGCGCATGCATCCCGGCGCGCTCGTAGAGCCGGGTGGCGCCGGTCGGGCTGGCGGCATCCACGCCCAGTCCAACGCGCGCCTTGCCCCGGCGACGCAGCTCGCGAAAGCTGTGGCGCAACAGCGCCATCGCCACCCCGCGCCGCCGCCAGGGCCGGAGCACGCCCAGCGTCTCAACCCAGCCCATGTCGGGATCTTCCTCGGTCGTCTCGGAGCAGAGACAGACGCCGGCGATCTCCTCACCCTCCCACGCCGTGAACCAGAGCGAGGGATCATAGCGCGCCGCGTCGTGGCGGAGCAGGGCGGTCCACCCCTCGAACGAGATGTGTGTGTGGTCGTAATGGTCGAGGAACGCCTCCTCGTCGGCCGTGTAGACCGCGTGGTCATCCTGGCCAGGAATGGCGGCACGGATGGTGATGCCTGGTGGCGGCTCGGGCGCGGGCGGCTCCTGATCGAGGTCCATCACCATGTGCCAGAAGTGGCGGGAGATGGCGTAGCCGTGGTCCTCGAAGAGGCGCCCAGCCTCCTCGTTCGTGCTGATGCGCTCCACGGCGAGCGTGACACGCGCACCCGCCGGAGCATCCCCCAACCGCGCGCGGGCGCTGGCCTCACCGTGGGTCATCAGGTAGGTGCCCAGTCCGCGGCCGCGAAAGTCGGGATGGACACGCCCCTCCAAATTGAACCGGTCGTAGGGCGCCGCCACCCAGAGCGCGCCGAAGGCGGCGGCCGTGCCGTCGGGTGTGGTCAGCAGCCAGCGCTCGGGGTGGAACTCCGCCTCGGTGGCCCGCCAGCCGGAGAGGGTCAGGGCCGCGGTGGTCGCGGGCGCGCCGATCGCGTCCAGCGCGCAGGCGTTCGTCAGGTCGGCGACCAGCGCGGCATCGTCCTCGCTGGGCGTGCGGACGATGAAACCGGTTGGGGATGTCAGGATCGGTTCACTGATGGTCGTCATAGCTGTCCTCATTTCAAAGTTGGGCGGGGTGTGGCGCCGGCTCGCGGCCGGACCGCAACTCCTTCTCGTAGCGATCGAACTGGCGGAGGGCGCGCATGCCGGCGCGCTCGTAGAGGCGCGTGGCGCCGGTCGGGCTGGCGGCGTCCACGTCCAGACCCACCTTGCGGAGACCCCGCGCGGCAAAGGCGCGGAACGCGTGGCGCAGCAGCGCGAGCCCGAGGCCTCGCCCCTGGAACTCGGGGTGGACGTAGCCGTCGCCATGCGCGCGGACATGCGGCGCGCGGCTGACGACGTCCACGAACGCGACAGGCCGTCCGTCGGTGGTGGTGGCGAGCCAAACGTCGCGGGACGGATCCAGGCCGGGCGTCTGAAAGAAGTGCTGTATCTTGTCCGGATTGGTCGCGGCGGCGCCCACCGTGGCCACGGCGTACGCATTGATGAGGTCGCTCACGGCCTCGGCGTCGTCGAGCGTCGGCGCGCGGACGACGATGTCGTCGGGGAGATCGGCGGTCATGGATGTTCCATTCATGCGCGGGGTTAAGTCGCACGTAACCTTGATAGTGCCGGTGCCATGTCCCTTCCGTGGGCGGGCCGGCGGCCGCGAGCGCGGGATTATACGCGGAATTCAATTCCGCATCCTCGCCACACGATCCCCGTCCTCGTCACGCTCGGCGCCCAGCGGTCCTAACCTCCGATCGGTGCCTCCTCGGCACACGGGCTCCCAAACGATTTCCACCGCGTTCACTTATGGCACCGCCGGCTCCGCCTCCGCGGCGGCCGCGCGGCTCGCGCGCTGCCACGATTCGTAGATGTCGGCGATTACATCGTCGATCGGCGCGCGGTGGGTCTCGACGTCCAGGATCGACGCCTGAGATGCCGCCTGCTCCAGCAGCGCGGCGATCTTGACCCGCGCCGCGTCGAAGACGTACTCGTGCCGGCCGTCCGCGCTCTCGATCAGCTCCGCGCCATCTAGGACCGGCGCCGGCCCCTCGGGCGTCTCCAGCAGCAGGCGGCGCCGGTCGGCGAATTCGCGCCGGAGCCGGTCGAAGTCGCCGTCGTAGGCGATGTTGCCCTGGTGGATCATCACCACGCGGCCGGCAAGCTGCTCCAGGTCGGACATGTCGTGACTGGTGACCATCACCGTGACCTGCCGCTCGCGGTTCAGCTCGGTGATGAAGCGCAGGATGTCCCGCTTGGCCAGCACATCCAGCCCGAGCGTCGGCTCGTCCAGGAAGAGGATTTCCGGCTCATGGAGCAGCGCCATGCCCAGGTCCGCGCGCATGCGCTGGCCCAGACTCAGCTCGCGCGCGAGGCTGCGGAAGAAGGGGTCCAGCCCTAGCAGCTCGCGCACCGTCCCCTGCATCCGGTCGAAGCGGTCGCGCGGGATGTCCCAGACCACGCGTTTCCAGTCGAAGCTCGCGGCGATGGGCTGGTCCCACCAGAGCTCGGTGCGCTGGCCAAAGACCACGCCGATCCGGCTCACGTAGCGGACGCGGTCGCGGATGGGGTCGAGGCCGAGGACGCGTACGGTGCCCTTGTCGGGGGAGAGCAGACTGGAGAGCAGCTTGATGGTCGTGCTCTTGCCGGCGCCGTTGGGGCCGGCGTAGGCGACCACCTCGCCGCGGCGCACCGCCAGATCAATGCCCTTCAGCGCCTCCACCCGGCGCACCTGCGAGCGCAGCAGGTTGCGGAACAGCTCGCCGATCTCGGCCGAGCGCTGCTTCTGGCGATACACCTTCCAGACACCGCTGAGCCTAACGACGGTGTCCGAGGGCGAGGTAGCGTTGGGACCCGGTGCGCGCATATTCTGCCAACCCTTTGCGGAAGACGACGACGGCGATCGCGGCGAAGGCCACGGCGGCCAGCGGAGTGACATAGACGGCGTACGGAGCGTGATCGAGCCCCAGCAGCGCGCGGCTGGGATACCACGCCAGCAAGCCCACCGGGACGGCGGTGACCAGCCCAGCGAGCAGAGCCGGCGAGAGGCCATCCAGCGGGAACTGTTTGAGCTGGCTCAGCAGCTTCCAGGACGACGAGTTGATCTCCTC
>JANWHL010000178.1 GCA_025450405.1 Ktedonobacterales bacterium | reverse complement strand
GGTGAGCAGGCCGGGCACGCTCTCCTCAGGTGGGGGGCGGTCGCTGATGTCCTCGCCGGGGAATGCCTCCTGGTGCATTCGCGTGCGCATGTCGCCGGGGTCCACCCAGTAGACCCGCCAGTCGGGTCGCTCAGCGGCAAGTATGTGGGAGAGCTGCTCGAGGGCGGCCTTGCTGGAGCCGTAGCCGCCCCAGCCCTCGTAGGCCTCCACCCCGGCATCGCTGGTGATGTTGACGATGCGCGCGCCGGGCTTGAGGGTGTCACGCGCGGCCTGGAGGAGGGCGAGGGGGGCGACGGTGTTGGTTTGGTAGACACGGGTGAGAACGTCGATGGGATATTCGAGCAGGACCGGCTGCGGACTGGGGCCGAGGTAGCTCGCGTTGTTCACCATCACGTCGAGGCCGCCGAGGTCGCGGGCGGCGGCGGCGAGGGCCTCGCGGTGGGCGGGGTCGGTCACATCGCCGGGGATGGCCACCACGTTGGTGTGAGCGGCGAGCGCGGCGCGGGCGGATTCGAGCGCGTCGGCGCCGCGCGCGGCGATCACGAGGTGCCAGCCCTGGTGCGCGAGGGCACGGGCCAGGGCGAGGCCGAGGCCGCGTGAGGCACCGGTCACGAGGGCGGCGCGCGGTGTGGTCGTGGTCACGGGAGGACTCCTCCTGGCGTCCGGTCGGGACGCTCTGGGGGCAGTGTATAGCAGCCGTGGGCGTAGCCGCGTCGTCCGGGGGGCCAGTCTTTCGCCTGTACCAATGGCGGGTGACGCGTTGGGGCACCCGCCCTACCCCTGATGCCGCTCGAGCGTATTGTCTCGATCCGTCTCGAAGACTCCATGGCGGCCGGCCCCGGCGGCGAACTGGCGCGCCCCGGCGGCGGACTCCGCGGCGAAGGCGGCGAGGCCGTGGCGGCGCTCATTGGCGAGGGCGGCGGGGAGGGCGAGGTCGTGCTGATCGTAGGTCGAGTGGCGGTCGTGGCGGAGACAGGTCTGGGGGAAACGCGCGAGGTCGTGGGCTAGCTCCTCCGCCGCGTGGCGGGCCCGGCCGTGGGGGACGACGCGACTGACCAGGCCAATGGCGAGGGCTTCGTCGGCGGCGACGGGCCGGCCGGTGAGAATCAGGTCGAGCGCGCGGCCGAGGCCAATGATGCGCGGCAGGCGCACGGTGCCGCCATCCACCAGCGGGACGCCCCAGCGGCGGCAAAAAACGCCGAGCACAGCGTCCTCTTCCATCACGCGGAGATCGCACCAGAGCGCGAGCTCGAGGCCACCGGCCACGGCATAGCCCGCGATGGCCGCGACGACGGGCTTCTGGAGCGCCAGCCAGGTGGGACCCATGGGGCCGTCGTGCTCGGGGAGGTCGGGCGGGTCGGATGACGCGGCTAGGGCCTTGAGGTCGAAGCCGGCGCAGAAGTGGCCGTGGTCGCCATAGAGGACGCCGGCGCGGGCGTCGGAGTCGGCGTCGAAGGCACGGAAGGTGTCGGCCAGGTCGCGGGCCGTCGCGGGGTCCACGGCGTTACGCACTTCGGGCCGGCTGAGGATGACAGTGGTGACGGGGCCATCACGCTCGATGGTGAGAGACATGATGCGCGCTCCTTTTGGTTGGTGGCTACGGCGGCTATTCGCTTCGTCGCGACCGAGAGGGGAGCGGTGTAGGTCGGTTCTCCCTGCCCGCTCGCCCGCCAAAAGTACTAGTTCGCCGTGGGGTGCCTCAGGCCAGGTGCCAGAATGAGCGGGATGATGGCGCCCCGGCCCAGGCGGGGCCACGAAACTCAGCGGCCGCGCGATTTCGGCCTCGCAGCCGGACTTGACACGGGCGCGCGACCGGGTCCCATCCCGTGCGCAGCCGCTCCCCATAAGCCATGTTCGGTTGCGTAAGCGCGTGTCCAGCGGCTCGCTGATTGCGGTTTGGCGGCGTCCACCGAGGCGCCCTGGCTTGGCGGAGAAGAGGTTCGCAGCACTATGGCACAAGGTCCGCGAGGCGCCCGACAGCGGCGTCGTCTCTCGCTGTCTATTCGGCTCTCGCTGCTCGCGCTGTGCGCGGCCGTCCTGCCGCTGGCGGCGGTGGTGGGCTTCACGAATTACCTGGCCCGCAATACGCTGATCCAGCAGGGACGCGCCTCGCTCTCGACCGATGCCACCGCCAAGACGGCGCAAGTGGATGCCTACCTCGGCGAGCGCAGCCTCGACGGCGCCGCCCTCGCCTCGCTGCCGACCGCGCAGCTGTATCTGGCGTGCAAGCAGGAGCCGGCCATCCTGAAGCAGTTGCCGGCGAGTCTCGCGCCCTTCGCGCCAGTGCTCACGGGCATACTGCAATGCGATACGCAGGGGCAGTCTTATGAGGACTCCGTAAAGCGCGCGCTGAACGTGGGCATTGTGCGCGACAGCAACTATGCCGTCTGGAGCGTGGTGGACGCGCAGGCCAATGGGCTGCTCTCGACCGCCGCGGCAGCGCAGGCGGTTCCACAGGAGGACCTGGGCGCGTTGCGTCAGGGTAAGCAGTATATCTCCGGCGTGCATGACAACGCGTCGTCCAACTCGGCCTACGTGTACCTCTACACGCCCATCAAGCTCTCGATGTCGGGGCTGGCGGACGAGATTCAGACCCTCGCGCAGGCGGCCCAGGCGGGCAAGGCCGGCCAGGGCGCGCCGGGCGGCGGCTCGGGGCTCGCGGCACTCGGCCCACAGCAAGTGGCGGCGCTGGTCAAGGCGATGCAAGGCATCCCCGACCCGATGGTGGGCTTCCTCCAAGCGACGCTCAAGCTCGATTACATCTGGAACATCGTGGGCGGCGAGCTCGGCGCCAATGGCCACGGGAGCTACGCCTACATCGCCGACCAGAATGGCGTGCGCGTCGCCGATGCGGTCGCCAGCGAGCGTTTCACCGCTATCGCCCCCCTAGATAGCGCGACGGCTCAGCGCTATGGCACTGGCGCGGCGGTCCCCACGACGAGCCTGCCATCGGTGGCCGGCGCCCTGCGTGGGACCGCGACGGAGTCGTCGTTCCAGTCCGCGGCCGTGCCTGGCTCGCAGACACCTTACCAGTACGTGGCCATCCACATGAAGACCATGCCATGGACGTACTTTGTCCTGAGTCCGCTCTCCACGGTCACGCGCGTGGCGGACGACCAGGTGCGCGCCTCGCTGCTGGCGGCGGCGGTGGTGGCGGTGCTCGCCGCGCTACTTGGCCTGATGATCGGGACGCGCATGGCGGACCCGGTGCAGCGGTCGGTGGCGGACCTGCGGATGGCGACCGAGTCGCTGAACGCGCTCGCCGCGAAGCAGGAGAACTCCGCCGGCGAGCAGCAGTGGGTGGTGGAGGCCTGCAAGACGGGTCTCGACAGCGTGCGCTATCTTTCGGACGCGATGCACCAGGCGGCGCACCGCATCGTGGACGCGAGTGACTGGTTTAGTCAGTACTGGGACCGGCTTACCGAGGAGCAGGCGCAGCGGACTGTGCAGCACCTTCGTGAGCTCGCCCAATACATTGACGAGGCTGCGCGCCGGCAGTGGACGAGCAGCGAGCGCCTCGACAAGGCCATCACGGTGACGACGCAGGTGTCGGACCAGCTCGCCGGAGGCGCGACGGCCGCGGCGGAGAGCGCGGAGCAGCTCGACGACGTGGTGGCGCAGCTGCAGGGCGTGGTGGGCGGACGCCCGCGTGGCGCTGAGGCGTATCGCGACGCCGACCAGGAGCGCGATGAGCCCCAGCATGACCTGGACGACCGGGTGGCGCCGCGCGCGGAGATGGAGCCGCGTGGCCGGGTCCCGAGCATGCACCTGAACGGCAATGGCGGCAACGGCGGCTATGGTGGGTACGCGCCATCCCCGGCGATGCAGGCGCCGATGGCTGCCCCGATGGGGGCGCCGAGAGGTCAGCGGATGCTCGCGGGCGCGCCGATGGGCGGTAACCCGCGGGGGGGCAACGCGATGGGTGGGCCAGCGATGGGGCAGGCGCAGGGCGGCTGGCCGGGTGGTCCGTGGCAGGGGGCGGGGCCGATGTCGCCGCCGATGGGGCAATACAACCAGCAGCCGGGCGACTGGGAAGAGGGTTATGGTCCGCGCGGTGGTGCTGGTCAGCCGGAGTACGCGGGGCGGGCCGGTGCAGCAGCTGGAGGGCATGGCCAGCCTGGGCGCAACCTGCCCGCGACGTGGCAGGAGGCCGCCGGTGGACCCGAGGTGCGGGTTTGGCAGGAGCGGTAGCCGGTCTGTACACTGACGTCAGCGACGGGCCAGGGTAGTGATCCTGGCTCGTCGTCGTGGGCGTGGCGGGATGGTACAGGGCGCAACCTGGCGCGAGTGCGTGAAGGCGGCGCTAACAAGACTGGTGAAGAGGGCGAGGTCGGCTCACGTGGGTGTTCGCCATCTCCGTTGGCCGGCGCGTCCGCGCGGGTGGGCTCAGGAGGAAGCGCCAGCAGGCGAAGGCAGCGGGTCTCCTCCTCCAACAGTTCGCGGGCACGGAAGCCATCGACTTCATCCACGGTCACGATGAGGATGGCCTGACTGGCCAGCAAGGCACGCTCGCCATCTGGCCAATACGGGGCTGGCACGAGCGCGCGGAGGTCGGCACGGGCGTTACTGGGCTGGGTTGGGGCTAATAGGCGCATGAGGTTGGGCGCGAAATGGGCGTTGGCCTCAAAATAGCCTGGGCATAGGCCGCCTGGCTCTCACTCACGTAGTCACACATGAAGGTCTGGAGATACACGCCCCGCGCCTCGCCGGCATCAAGAGCGACGCGGAGCTGATTGCGCACGCGCGCGATACCACGACCAAGAAGGCGCTCGGCCTCCTCCGCGAGTTCGCGGCGGTCGTCCGCGCTCGGCACGGTGCCGGCGAGAATCAGGGTGTCACCGTCCATGTGGGCGTGGACGGCCGGTCCGTACGTAGGGTGGGCGACATCGGGACGACATCGGGACGGCCAGTCAGGACATCGCCCCACCACGCGCGAATACTATCGCGCACCGCCCGCCGGGCCGCCGTCTCCGGTGCGTGTTTCGCGCCGTTGGCGCCCGGGGCCCTCCCGGCGGAGCGGCGCTCGGCCCGCATTGGTGTTTCTTTTGTCGTGCGGTCCCCACCTGGTGAGACTACGCGGTGGGCGCGGTCGGTCCCTCAGGATAGACGGTCTGGTCGGGTGGTGGCTCTTGCTGTGGCCCGAACAGGCCACGCAGGCGCTCGCCGAGAGTAGGCCGGGCGGGGGTCTCCGGGGCCATGTCTGGCTCGGGCGCGCCCGTGACGGTGTCGGCGGGGGTGGTACCCAGCGGGGCGGCGGAGTTGGATGGAGCCATGTCCGCCGGGGGTATATCCGAGGGGGCCATGTCCGAGGGGGCCATG
>JANWHL010000177.1 GCA_025450405.1 Ktedonobacterales bacterium | reverse complement strand
GCGACCGTCAAGGGGGTGGCGCAGCAGATCCACGATCTCTACAATCCGCCGACGACCACCACCCAGGCGGTGATTGTCCCGCCGGCGAGCACGCCAGCGAGCACGCCGGGGCCGTCGGACAACACCAATCCGCTCGGGCCGGCCATCAACCGCAGCACCCCGTTCTACTCCACCGAGACCCCGCCGTCGCCGGGGGGCGGGCCGGGCCCCAGCCCGGTCGACGGCGTCGGGGAGCGGGACGCGCCGGCCGGGCCCGCGGGCGACAGCGGCATGGGCCGCGGCGGCCAGGGGGGCGCGCCGACCGCCGGCAGCTGCGACGATGGCGGCCTGTGGTTGTATCATGGATCGGACACGGCGATTGACTCGTTCAAGGTTGATGACGCCATCGCCCGGCAGCAAAGCCGACCGTGGCGGCGACTGGAGAATGGCGAAGGGATTTACTTCACGGATGATGCCCTACGCGCTGCGGAATACTCCTCCAACAAGGTCGCCGGAGGTGTCTACCGTGGATGGGCTCCACAGGATCTCCTGGATCGCCTCGCGGCGGAGGGCAAAATCTCGCGGATCTCCACAAACAACTCACTCCAGTATGTGATCAACAGTCAGGTCGATGCCGAGGTGCTGAACCAGACCTTCGGACGGGCACGGGCTGTGGATGTGATTCTCAACGGGGGCTGGCCGGAGTCCGGAACTGGTTGCTAATCGAGGTGACGGCGCGCAGCAGTCGAAGTCCGCTCTGCGAGAGAGGTGCAGGGCGGACATCGAACCAGGTCACATTCTGGCAGGCAAAGCCGGTTCCGTACCGCTCAGCACGACTCCCGCTCGTTTGGGTATCCCGCGCTCTTCTGAAGAGCATACGGTCAGCCAGGAGCGGACAGCGCAGGCGCGGGAGTGCGCCGCATGCTGATTTCGTGGCATGAAATCGGCGGCGCGATCTAGCCGGAGACCGCCTTGCGTTCAAAGAGAGGTGAGAGTGGTGACAGCAGGCGAGGGCCGCCTATCATCAGGCTCAGTACAAGGTCCGCGATGGGGAGATGAGATTCCTCCCGAGCGAGCCGCTCTCTTGGAAGACCTGTTGCGGCGATCACGGGCGGGCCTGGCCGCCGGGCAGGAGGCGTTCATTGGTATGCGGTTGACCGGCGGCGACGTATTTTGGTTGGCGGCGGAAGCGCTCGCCGCCGCGCCACCTGGGCGGTTGACTCATGCGCAGGCGGCGGGCGAACTGCGCCGGGAAGATGCTCTGAAGCCGCCGCTGGCCCTGCTCCATCTTGAAGGCGCCGATCTTTCCGAGGCCGTTCTGCGTGGCGCCAGCCTTCGCGAGGCTCACCTGCAAGGTGCCAGTCTCTCAGCCGCCTTCTTTGAAGGAGTCGATCTGTCGGATGCTAACTTGAGCGGCACAACTATGGAGCGGATCCATCTCGAGCGATCACTTCTGGTCAGCGCCAACCTCAGAGACGCAACCCTGCCTGGCGCCTGGCTTGATGAGGCCGATCTCACTCTTGCTGACTTGGAGCGCGCCAACCTCAGAGAGACTGGCCTGCGTGGTGCCCGATTGGTTTCATCCAACTTGATGGGAGCGATCCTTCGTGGTGCTCGCTTGGATCAGGCCTGGCTCATGGATGCGAACCTTCAGCGCGCTGACCTCGAGGACGCGCATGCCGAGGAAGCGAACTTTTACTTCGCTGACTTGCGCGGGGCCAATCTCCGCAGCGCCCATCTGAACAGAGCGAACCTACCGTTCGCATCTCTCGATGGCGCTCGGCTTAGCGGTGCCCACATGGAAAGCGCTAGACTGGTAATGGCGCGCTTGATCGGCGCCGACCTTACAAATGCCCATCTCGCCCATGCTGACTTGAGTGCGGCGCATCTGGAGCGCGCGGACCTGAGGGGCACTAAGACACACGGTGCCACCTTTCATGGGGCGCACCTGCGCAACGCCCGCCTTGACCCCGCGTTTAATGAACAAGGCAGCCTGGATGGCGCGGACCGTCTAGAGGACCTTGAGACCATGCCGGATGCGGCGAGACTCTACCCATATGTGGCATCTCGCGAACTCACTGAGGCGCAGGCAGACGAATTATGCTCGCTAACCGACGACTGGTTACGCGTTTGGGGGTCTGCGTCGGGTTGCCGTGTTTCCAGGAGCCGGGTCGTTCAGAAGGGCCGCGTGCTTATCTGGGCGATAGATTGTCGAGCGATCCTCGGCGCGGGCGCGAATGACCTCACAGGCTCAGATCTCGATCCGTTCTTCCGGCTGCGCGATCGATTTGGGAATGCCCAAAGTCCGCCGGTCCAGATCACTGAGACCCAGGCGCTCATGGTTGACAGCGCTCTTGTGGAGGACGGCCGTGCCATATCTCGCCTGATGGCGGAGGGGCGCGTCACCCCAGATTCCCTCATCTTACATGGCTGCACTGTCGCGCAATGGCGGGCTGGCGAATTCGTTCATCGGCTGGACGATGACCCAGACTGGGCGGCGGTCCTACTCAACCAGACGCCGTAACACCGCGTTCCGAGCCTATTCACTGCCACCACGACGTATTACGCCGCCAACGGGCAGCGCGTCGCCCTCGCGGTCGACGGCGTGTTCAGCTCCCTGGCGAGCGACGGCCTCGGCAGCGCGACTGTCGCCCTGGATGCCAGCGGCAACGCGCAGGCGGTGACGCTCTACGCCCCCTACGGCACCACCGGCTACGCCAGCGGCATCATGCCCGGCAGCAACGGGTACATCGGCCAGCACGCCGACGCGGCGACAGGGCTCGCTCAGGCGTCGAAGTCTGGGCCGAACAGTCCCAGGCGGAACGCCGCCCAGACGGCGGCGCTCGCGCTGTGGACCTCCAGGCGGGCATAGGCGTCGCGGATGTGCATGCGCACCGTTGCCTCGGCCAGGCAGAGCCGCTCCGCGATCTGCTTGGCGCGAACGTCTTGCCGGAGGTAGTTCAGCATCTCCAGCTGTCGCGGCGTGAGAATCAGCTTGGGCAGACTCCGCTCGCTCCGCGTCCCCGCCATGTTCGCCCTCCTTACCCTTTCCAGAACCAATTCGAGATCATGACCGAAAGCCCGCGGATGGCACCGGGCTAGCTCCCGGCCGCTCCCGGCCGCTCCCGGCCGCTCACTGCGCCGGTGCGGCCGGCGTATCGCGCCTACTCTACCAGAGGCGAGCGCACCAGTCAATCAGGCACGCGCGCCGCGGTTGCTGCCGCTGGTGAGCGCCGGAGCGCGGCCCGCCGCCGCGGTCACACAACCGAGTCCGCGCGACGTGGCCGGCGCTCCCAGATGGCGACGCTCCGCCGGCACTGATGTGCCACCGGCCCGGCGCTTGACAGCGAACCAGCGCTTCCCTACAATAGCCATACCCCAGCTATTCTCCATCGTCGGGAGGGCGGCGCGACCGGCATGGAGGGACGAGGCCACGAGGGATGAGGCCACGAGGGAGCCCAGCCATGCCCATCGCCATGCCGACGGCCCTGCGCCGCGCCCCCGCGCTCTACCCTACCGGCACGTCGCCCTCGCGCCCGCCGCTGGAGGCCGAGCTGGTGCTCCCGCACCCGGCGCGCTGGCGGTTCGTCAAGGCGCTGGCCTCGCTCTGGCCGCTCCTGCGCGCGCTGCTCGACATGGCTATTGTCGGCGGCGCCGTCGGCGGGCTTGCGCTCTGGGTGGCGGCCACCGTCGGCTTCGCGCTGCCCAATCTCCACGCCATGCCCCTCCTCAGGTCCATGCTGGCGCACCCCATCCTGGTGATCCTCGCCGCGCTCCCGCTGCTGGCGTTGGCCGTGGCCTCGTGGCGCGCCTCGGTGGTCTGGCGCACGGCCGCGGCTGGCGGCCTGGCGCACCCCCAGTATCTCCTCCGGCCCGTTGGGCGGATCCCACCCGCCACATTCGTCCCGCGCTTCGTCGCGGGTGCCTACGCCACCCGGCACGACGCCGAGGGCGTGGATGCCGACGACCAGGCGCGTATGGCGCTCCGCGCGGCGGCGGCGGGCGACCACGGGGCGCCGCTCGGGATCTGCGTCTATGGCCGCGCCGGGCAGGGCAAGACGCGTCTGGCCTGGGAGGCCGCCCTGGCCGTGGTGCCGCGCTGGACCTTGCTGCGCTGGCCGCACGAGGCGAGCGAGCCGTTCGACCTCTCGCGCGTCCGCGGCCGGCGCATCGTCCTCTGGCTGGACGACCTCCAGGACTACGCGCGACCCGGCCAGGCGTCGCTGCTCCGCGACCTCCCGCGGCTGCTCCACCGCGCGTGCCGTGGGGTCGTGGTCGTGGCGACCTGCCGCGACGGCGCCGATGAGGAGCGCGCCCGCGCCACACTTGCTGACCTGATGACCCAGCTCCGCGCCATCCGCCCGACTGATCTCCCCAACCCTCAGATGGAGCGCCTGGCCGTTGCCCTGGAGCGCATCCGCCGGGTCCACCTCTACCGCGACGACGTTGACGGCACACCGGGCTCGCTCCTGCTGGGGTCCGCCAGCTCACGCGAGGCGGCCGAGCGCGAGTTGCGTCCGGACGCGTGGCGCGCGCTGCGCGCGCTGCGCCTGCTACGCGCGGCGGGCATCCAGACCTACGCGGAATCCCGTGTCCGGGCCACGGCTGAGGATGTCTTCGATCTGGGCGCTGAGCCAGGCGTGTGGCCAGGGGCCCGCGACGCGCTGGTGGCTGCCGGGATCCTGCGCGTGGCCGGCCGCGAGGGTGGCCGGTCGCGATGCCTCGAGCCCGTTGGTCAGGTCTATCTGGAGGGGGCGGACCTGGGCGAGGGCGCGCCGGAGTGGCGCCGCCTGCGGACCAGCTTGGCCGAGCGTCGCGACGCGCACGGCCTGCTCACCCTGGGCAACGCCTACCGCGAGCGCACGGACGGCGACCCGCGCGCGAACAGCCGCCTGGCCGAGTCCTGCTATCGTGGCGCCCTGGCGATCTACTCGCCGCGCATCGCGCCCGAGGCGTGGGCCGCCGCCCAGAATAACCTCGCCATCATGCTCGTGGAACGCGCGCGTGGGGCGGCCGCGCCTGACCGTGCGGCGCCGCTCGTGGCGGCCGTCACTGCCTATCAGGCGGCGGCCCGCGCCTATCGCCAGCGACGGTCGTGGGGCGACTACGCGCGTGTGCGCGCCGCTCTGGGTCTGGCCCTGCGCGACCAGGCACGCCTGGCCGCCACCCCAGACCGGCGACTGGCCCTGCTTGGCGCCGCGGCCGTGGACTTCCGCGCGGCCGAGCGTGTGCGCGCACTGGCGGTGGACCCAGCGGTCCACGCCCTGGCGCATGCCGGGCTGGAGGCGGTGCGGCGCGAGCGGCATCGCGCCTCCGGGCTGGCCAATCCGGCGTGGGAGACCGCCACGCCCACTCCCGCCACACCCACTCCCGCCACACCCACTCCCGCCACGGCCCCCGTCATCGCCAACGACGACGCCGCCTACGCCGGCGACCGCGGCTCCGCGTGGCGTTCCCTGCCACTGGCGGGCCTGGGGCCGGCGGAGACGGTGGATGTTGCGCGGGATCGGAGCGCCGGCACGGCGGCACGGCTCTGGCGCTCGGCGCTCGCGACCGCCGCGCCGCTGGCGCATGGCGCCGCCACCTCCGTCGCCACCGCGGCGCGTGCGGGTCTCGCCGAGGGGATGCGGCAGTCGCGGCGGCTGACCGCCCGCGCGGTGCGGCTCACGCGCGGGCAGCGCGCGGCGCCCGTGGGGATGCTCACCTGGGCTGAGCGCGCCTCCGCCGCCCACGCCCGGCCCGTCGGCACGTCCACACGGCTGGAGCATCCGCTGGCCGATATGGCCGCCATCGCGGTCGCGATCGATGCGCCCGCCCTGGCCGCCGACCGGGCGGCCCCTCCGGCCACTGACGTGGACACGGCGCGCCTGACCCCTGTGCTGACCGAAGCCGACCCGGAGACTGGCCCGGAGAGCGATGCGGAGCGCGCGCTCCGCTTGGACGAGGCCATCGCCGCCTATCGCGCCGCGCTGGACGACACCTCACACACGCTGGACCCGATGGTGCGGGCGCGGACGCGGCTCGATCTGGCCGAAACGCTGGTGGGCCGCGCCGAGCTCATCGACGGCACCGCGTGTGTGGCCATGCTGCGCGAGGCGGTGGCGCAGTGCGCGGCCGCCAATGCCGTCTTCGCCGCGCGGTCCGCCAGCGATTGGGAGCGCTTCGCCGCTGACCTTATATTGGCCATCCGGGCGGCGCTGGACGACGCCGAGCGCGCGGTTGCCCCACCACCGGTGTCTCCATGGCCAGTGTCCACCACGGCGGCCGTGGCGGACGGCGCGCTGGCTCCGGGAGTGGCCATGCCCTCCGCGATGGCGGATGCCTTGGACACCACGCGCACGGAGCACGTGATCCCCGTGCTGGACGCCCCCGTGGAGGATCAGGTGCCACTCGCCCTTGTGCCCGCTTCTGATGGGAACATCGCGGACGGGAAGGTCCCCACGGCGCTGGACGCGTGGCCCGACGGTGAGGTTGCCGCGGAGGCTGACGCGGAGGCTGACGCGGAGCGCGGCGCCGCCCCACCCGATGCGACCGCGGCCGCTGCCTTCGACGCCAACGACGTGGTTTGGGAGGTCTATGAAGTCTACGAGGATGATGTAGACGGCGACGACCTCCTGACCGCGCAACCGCGGCGTTAGCGCGAGAGGAGGTTCGCCGTGTCCCCCGCGCCCGTCCCGCCGCACCCGGCTGGGAGCAACGCCCTGACCAGTGCAGCGACACCGCGGGACCAGCTGATGCGCGGCATCGTCCTGGTCTGGCCGCTGCGCTGGTGGCTGTGGATCGGCACCACCGCGATGGTAGTGGTGGTCAACGCCGCTATCTCCGCGATCGATCCGTTCAGCGCTAACCGCTATCCCATCCAGGCGTGGCTCTTCTCCGCGGAAACGCTCGTCACCGTGGTGGTGCTGGCGGCCCTGGTGTGGGCCCACACCGCTCGCCGCGCGGCCACCGCGCGTCACAACCAGGCGATGGCGCTGGCCGTCGAGGCGGCGCGCATGCCCATGCCAGCGCGCGCGCACGTGCGCGCGGATGCCGCCACCGCGTAGCGCGCGGTGCTCCGGGCGTGCCCGCGCGAGATCGGTCCCGCTGCCTGGGCGGGGACGAAAATCAGCCTGGGCGATGTCCTGCTCGGTCTGGCGGACGATACCGCGCCCAACCGGCGGGCAGCGCCGCTCAGTGAGGCCGCCGCCGCCTACACCGCCGCGCTCGAGGTCTACACCGCGCGGACCGATCCCGCGCATTGGGCGCTCGCCCAGCGCCAGCGTGGCCAGGCACTGGCGTCGGCGGCGGAGTTGGCCAGCGGACCCGAGCGCGCCCGGCTCCTCGACGCGGCGTTCGCGGCGCTCGCAGAGGCCGAGCGCGTCTACACCCGCGCAACCGCGCCAATCGACTGGGCGCGGACCCAGATCGCCATTGGGGGCGTGCTGGCGTGGCGGGCGCCGTTGGCGGACGGTCCTGAGCGGGTGCGGCTGGTGGCACGCTCCGCCGCTGGCCTGCGCCAGGCGCTCGAGGTGGTCAACCGCTGGCAGCAGCCGGAAGACTGGGCCACCGCCCAGGAGCGGCTCGGCGGGGCGCTGCTCACCTGGACACAGCAGGCGGCGACCCCAGCGGAGCGCGCCGGGCTCGTGGACCAGGCCATCGCGGCCTACCGCGCCGCTCTCGAAATCCACACGCGCTGGACCGCGCCGGCACAGAGCGCGGCGATCCAGGTCATACTGGCCGATCTGCTCCGCGAGCGCGCGGCGCTCACGACCAGCCCCCAGCGGCCGGAGTTGCTGGAGGGGGCGGCGCGGGCGCTGGACGAGGCGCTGGCGGTCTACACGCGCGACGCCGCACCCGATGCCTGGGCACGTACCCAGCAACAGCAGGGACGCACCCTCGCCGCCCTCGCCCTGGTGGGCCGCGAGTCCGACCGCCGCCGGCTGCTCCAGGAAGCCCAGGCGGCCTTCGCGGGCGCGCTTCAGGTCCTTACCGGCTCCGGTGGTGCCGCCCCCCCGCACGCACCGGATGCCCGCGAGCGCATCCAGACGCTCCAGGCGGACCTGACCCAGGTGACCGCCATGCTCGGCGCCAGTGCCCCCTCCGCCGGGCCGGAGTAAGCGCGCGCGCCCCATACGCATCAAACCAAACCCGTGCTAGCGGTGAAGGATCTGGTAGGGACGCGGGGAGTGCGCGGCGAGGTGAGGCAAGGGCGGGCTGGGAGATACGACTCGGCGTCAGTTGTAGCTGGCCGTGAAGATGCGCCCCAGTGGATCGGCATCCGGGTAGTTGTCGATTGGTCCCTCCCAGAGAACACCCGCGCCCGTCCCCGCCGCGTAGACGATCGGGCTGGCCGTCGGCGGCACCCCCAATCTCTGGGCGGACATCGATCCCGGAAGGAAGCGCTCCAGGCCGGCCGGCGTGGTCACCAGCAGCGATCCGTCGTCGGCGATGGCCACCGGGGTAAAGTCGGGCATCCCATTCGCGTTGTCCAGCACATCCAGATGGCGCGTCAACCAGGGGGCGCCCCCGTCCGACGTGCATGCGCTATCGTCGGCGTGCGTGTTGGTCTGGCCCCCGATGTACCAGTTGGACCGATCGCCGACGCAGACGCGCCAGGGCTGGTCGGTGAAGGGCTGCTGGACCATCAGGTCATTCATGTCGCCGGCGAACACGGAGGGCGGCAGCGCCGTCCAATGTGATCCACCGTCGGTCGTCGCCCAGAGCGCCTGCCCATTGAAGATATCGGCACCCGTGAGGCCGAGCAGTCCGCCGCTGAACGGATTGAGCCAGAACGCCGCTACCATACCGGCTGGCGGTGTGGGTACCGGCGTCCAGGTGCGCCTCCCGTCCACGCTCCTCACGAACGCCCAGGAGCCCGGGCTGGCGGATCGGGGTGCCGACCGGAAGATGGCATACGTCACGCCCTGGCGCGTCGCCATCTGAGCGAGGGTCGGGAGCGGCCCGCGCAGTGGGATCCAGGTCTGGCCGGCGTCGGTGCTCAGCAGGGTGCGGAAGCTCGTGCAATCGACCACGGGCACGCATGTGGTCGCCGGCACCAGGGTGATCTGCGCCACGGCCGCCGCCGGATCGAGCGCGTCCACGACGACGGTACAGCCAATCGCGACGAAACCGCGCGCATCGGGTGAGATGGCGTCCGTGCGCCGCGACCAGTCAGCGCCGCGATCGTGGGTCAGCCACACCCACGCGCTGGCATTCGGGGCTGGCGCGCAGGCATACGCGGAGTCGCCATCGCTCGGGGCCGGGCTCAGCGTGGTCCCGCTCGTACTCTCGTCGTTGGGTAGGCCCAGCGGCGGCGCGACCGGGAGCCGATGTGGCGTCCAGGTGAGCGGGCCAGCCGGTGGTGGGGCCGGCGTGACGATGGGCGTGGCCGTGGACGCTGGCGTGGCGGTGTATCCGGATGTCCCGGGCCCCCGCCCGCAGGCGGCCACGAGCGTCACCAGCAGCGCCAACGCGAGCGCGTGCGCTGGCGCCGCGGCCGCCCGACGCCTCGGTCCGCCCTCCATCCACCACCCCCGATTCCACGCCGGCGGGTCCAGCCGGTCCTCCGCGCTCGCCACTACTCCACACCAGGTGACGTCGCGCATCCCGGTCTTGTTCCCCGTCGCGGCCAGCCGCGCTACTACAGCTCCTACAGCTCGCGCAGCACCCGCCGACAGTTCGGGTTGGCGCAGACCATCCGCAACTGGCTGAGATCCATTGGGTCGTGGCGCGCCAGATCACCCGGATCGATGGCCGCGCGCTGTCGCGTCGCGAAAAACGACTTCAGGTCCACCGGCTCGCCCGTGGCCGCGCTCACGATGATGAAGCCGTGATACCCGCACGCGCACGTCACCGTCATGCCTGTGCTCATGGCCAGAGACCCTCCTCCGCCCGCGCGGTGCCAGCGCACGCGGGTGCCGCGCCGGATAACACAAGAGCTCGTATTCTCAGTATAGCTCGCTCGTTGCTGGCCGGGCAACGCTCCTGGTACGTCCGCCGCCTCTGGCCGCGGATGATACACTGGGGCGTTCGAGAATTGGCCAGGGAGGTGTACCGCGATGGCCGAGCCGCTGGCCCCGACGCGCTGGGGCGCCCACGAACTGGCCTGGGGCGCGCGCACCTACGTCATGGGCGTCCTCAACATCACCCCGGACTCGTTCTCCGGCGACGGCCTGGCCCCCGCCGGCACCCCCATGGGCGATGTGGTGGCCGCGGCGGTCGCGCGCGGTCAGGCCATGGTCGCGGACGGCGCTGACCTATTGGACGTCGGGGGCGAATCCACGCGTCCACAAACCGAGGGCCAGGTGCCGCTCGCCCCCGCCGCCGAGCGCGACCGCGTGGTCCCCGTGATCGCCGCGCTGACGGCCGCCCTGCCGCGCCACACCCTCATCTCCGTGGACACCTACAAGGCCAGCGTCGCGGAGGCGGCGCTCGCCGCCGGAGCCGCGCTCGTCAACGACATCACCGGCCTGCGCGGCGACCCTGAGATGGCGGACTTCGTGGCGGCCCACGGCGTCCCGGTCGTCCTGATGAGCAACCTGCGCGGCGTACCCCGGCATGATCCCGTGAGCGACGTGGCGCGTCAGCTGGCGGCGAGCGTCGAGCTGGCGCTGGCGGCGGGCATCCCCTGGGACCACCTCATTGTGGATCCCGGCATCGGGTTCGGGCTGGATGCCGCCGGCAACCTCGCCGTCCTGCGCCGCCTGAGCGACCTCCGCGCGCTGGGGCGGCCGCTGCTGGTGGGCACCTCGCGCAAGTCCACCATCGGCAAGGTGCTGGGCGGCCTCCCCGAAGACGACCGGCTGGAGGGCACGGCGGCCACCGTCGCGCTCAGCATCGCCGCCGGTGCCGACATGGTCCGCGTCCACGACGTCCGCGCCATGGTCCGCGTCGCGCGCATGAGCGACGCCGTCGTGAGGGGGTGGACACCATGAGAAACTACCGCGAAGCCCTCGATTGGCTCTACTCCTTCAGCGACACCGAGCGTACCGGCCAATTCGTCCGCGACCGCGAGGAGAACCTGCCGCGCGAGCGCGCGCTGCTGGCCGCGCTGGACAATCCCCAGCGCGCCTATGGCGTCACCCACGTGGCGGGCTCCAAGGGCAAGGGGTCCACGTCCACACTCATCGCCGCCATCCTCGGCGCCGCTGGCATCCGCACTGGCCTCTATACCCAGCCCGACCTGCACACCTTCCGCGAGCGCATCCGCGTGGGCGACACGCTGATCGCCGAGGACGAGGTGGCCGCCCTCGTGCCCGAGCTGCGGCGCGCGGTCGCGGCGGCGGGCTCGGCGTTTGGCGCGTACATCACCTACGAGGTCGCCACGACGCTCGCCTTCCTCTACTTCCGCCAGGCCGGGGTGCGGCACGCGGTCATCGAGGTGGGGCTCGGCGGCCGGCTCGATGCCACCAACGTGGTCGAGCCGCTGGTGACCGTCATCACGTCGATCAGCTACGAGCACATGGAGGTGCTTGGCCACACGCTCACCGCCATCGCCGGCGAAAAGGCCGGCATCATCAAGCCCGGCGTGCCGCTGGTCTGCGCCGCCCGCGCGCCCGAGGCCGTGGCGGTGATCCGCCGCGTCTGCGCCGAGCGCGGCGCGCCGCTGGTCTTGACCGGACCCGCGGGCACGCCTGATGCCGCCTACACCTTCCACCCCGGCCACTACGACACAAAGGCCCAGTGGCTGGACGTGCGCACCCCCACCGGCACCTACCGCGACCTGGAGCTGGGGCTCCTGGGTGAGCACCAGCTGGAGAACGCGACGGCGGCCGTGGCGGCGGCGGAGCACCTGCGGGCGGCGGGCCTCCCGGTGGACGAGGCGGCTATCCGCGCCGGGCTGCGCGACGCGCGCTGGCCCGCACGCATCCAGGTGGTGGCCGAGAGCCCCTGGGTGGTGGTGGACGGCGCGCACAACGCCGACTCGATGGCGCGGCTGCTGGTCGCCCTGCGGCGCCACTTCGCCCCCGAACGGCTCGTGCTCGTGATGGGCCTGCTGGCGGATAAAGACATCCCCGGCATCGCGGCGGAGATCGCCCACGCGCGACCGGACCTTGTGATCGCCACCAACAGCCCCTCGCCGCGGACCATGCCGCCAGAGCGCATCGCGGCGGCCCTCCGGGTGGCCGCGCCAGGCGTGGCCGTGCGCGAGGAGCCGGATGCCGGCGCGGCGATCGCCGCGGGCCTGGCGGCCGCCGGCCCGCGCGACCGCGTCTGCGTCACTGGCACGCTCTACCTGGCGGGCCAGGCGCTGCGCTGGCTCGCGGCCCACGACGAGGTGCGCAAGCTCGCGCCGATCGCGATCGCCGGAGTGGATCATGCGTGAGACGATTCATGCCCGCTCTGGCTGATCGGTTCCTCATCGTTGGGACGCATGGTAGTGCGCCCATAAGCATCAACCCAAGAGGAAGCGTCGACCATGAGCCGCCGTACCGCGTCTCCCGCGCATGTCGCCGCGTCTCATGAATTGGTGACGAGCTCCTGTCCGCGAAAACTGAGCAAGGCTAGCAGCAGCACCACGACCAGTATCGCGACGCTGGCGGCAATCGAGACCCAGAGGTGCTGTGGGGTGAGGCCCAGGGCCAATCGCGAGGCGGGATCGAGCAGGCCCGCCGGCGTGTATGGCTCTATGCCTGGGAAGATGCCGAGAATCGAGACGACGATCCATCCCGCCAAGCCGATACCCGCCGCGGGGAGCTGCGCGCTCAGCAGGGTGCTGCCGAGGAACGTGAACGACGCGTAGACCAGCAAAGAGAGCAGCACCAGCAGCGATGCGCCGAAGAAGCCACCCAATGAGACGGGAGTGAAGAGGAGCGCGGTATACCAGTAGGTCGCTAGCGCCCCGATCGCTACGCCCGCGGTTAGGGTGAGTCCAAGTGACACGAGCTTCGCTGTGAGGAACGCCAGGCGCGACAGCGGTTTGGTGAGTACGAAGGCGGCCGTGCCACGCTCCTTTTCGCGGGCGACGAGGCCCATGGGCAGCAGCACGGCCACGAGGATTCCCGTGCCGGCCACGTTCTTGATGAACTGCGCGATGGCGTCCCGCACGGTCGGCGTCGGGAAGATGATGGTCACGCCGCCGCTACTCGTGCCAAGGGACTTGAGCAGCTCCGGCGTGTACTTCGCGGTGAGTGGCGAGATGATGCCGAGAACCGCGAAGATCGCCACTACGACAAGCAGGCGGTTAGTTCGAAGGCTCTCGCGCAGTTCTTTGCGAAGAAAGACGGCGAATCCGTCCATTCAGGATGCCTGCACTTTCTCGGGCGCCGCCGTGTTGGACGTGCTGGTGAGGCGAAGAAAGATGTCTTCGAGGCTGGGCCGGGTGCGCTCGAAGCGCTGTAACTGGACGCCGCGGGCCGCCACGAGCGGGAGGATCTCGCGCCCCGCGGCTGCTGTATCCACGGCGATGACGCGCACGACATCGCCCTGGCGCGCAACCTCGCCTGCCCACGGCGCCGCGCGCAAGGCGGCGATGAACTGCTCCGCGGTGTCGCCTTGGCTTGCGACAAGCTCCAGCTCGAAGGCAGGCTGGGCATAGCGTGCTTGCAGCTCGGCCACGGGCGCGGAGACCAGAAGGCGGCCATGATTCAGGATGGCAACCATGTCGCAGATGCGCTCCACATCGGCCAGGATGTGTGTGGACATACAGACCGTCGCAGCGCTACGCAGGGCTGCTATCGCCGCCAGGATCTCGTGCCGGCCGGCAGGATCAAGGGAGCTAGCTGGTTCGTCCAAAAAGAGTACTTCGGGGCGGTTGACCAGCGCTTGGGCGAGGCCGAGTCGCTGGCGCATGCCGCCGGAGTAGCCGCCAATGCGTCGATGCGCCGCGTCCGTGAGTCCTGTGAGCGCGAGCGCTTCATCCACGCGGGTTCGCAGTTCGTGGCCGCGCAGCCCGAAGAGTTCGCCGGCAAAGGTGACGAGCTCGCGCCCGCGCATCCACGAGTAGTACTGTGGCGACTGATCGAGGAAGCTGATGCGGCGATGCACTGCAGGCGCCTGCGCGCTGACGTTCAGCCCCCCGACGGTCGCCTCGCCCGCCGTGGGATGCGCGAGACCGGTGAGCAGGCGCAGCAGCGTCGTCTTGCCGGCGCCGTTCGGGCCGAGGATGCCGAAAACCGCTCCCGTGGGCACGTCGAGCGTGAAATCATCCAGGGCGAGCACATCGCCGTAGCGCTTGGTCAGGCCGCGGCAGGAAACGGCAGTCGCCATAGCGTTAGTCCTCCCGGCCCGCGAGGAGATAGGCCAGCCAGCCGATGGTACCGATCACGAGGATGACGAGCAGCCAGACGGTCTTGTTGCCGCCACGCACGCGTCGCTCGGGCTTGTAGAGGTCTATGATGCAGTAGATCACCATGCCCAGGTCGATGAGCACCAGCGGCACGAGAGCGAGCAAAAGCGTCGTGTTAGGAATGCTGCTGTGGACAAGCATAGCGTTTCCTCCGACTTTCTCCGCGACTATGAGGCGCACCAGGACGCGGCGTGCGGTGTCATTCCTCCGGTGTATCGGTCGGTGGCCCGGCGTCGTGACTGGCGTCCGGCGACTCGGCGTCGGGGAACAAGACCGTCGAGAAGAGGCGCCGGCGACGGTGCGGCGCCGGCTGATTGTCGAGGTATGGGAGCAGCGCTCGGTTTAGTGCAATCGCCATTTCCACGAGCTCGTCGTCGCTGAGGTAGAACGGCACCTGATGATAGCCGGCGCCATCCGCGAGCAAATCGATCGGCGCGTCCTGCTGGAGATAGCGGGCGAAGTCGCCAAGCAGTGCGGTGATGAAGATGGTGAAGTAGCGCAGGTGGTCGTCGCGCGAGGCGTTCGCCAGATCGGCGGCGGCAAGGGTCGTGTTGTTGTCCGCGATGGCGTAGATCTTCTCGACGGTGCCGCGTACCTGGCGCTCGGAGACGACACGCAGCAATCCCGCGCGGGTGAGCGTGCCGAGGTGGTGATAGAGCGTGGCCTGGGGGACGTCGGGCAGCAGCTCGCCCAACTGGCGCGCGGTGAGTTGACGGCGCGCCAGTGTCACGATCAGGCGCATGCGCACGGGATGCAGGATCAGGTCGGCGCGGGAGGTTGCCATAGGTTTGCTCCAAGGCTTTGGAGTATTCCATAAAAATAGAATAATGTGATGTCGCTCGGATGTCAATGGCCTGTGCGATCGATGTTGTCCCCGCGCATTGCGAGCAAGTCACAAGGCGTTCACCGGCGAGGCTGGCCCGTAACTGCCGCCGCGGCCCAGGAGACCCGCGCTGGCGCTCAGAGACTTCCTTCCCGCGTATGCCGCGACTCGCTCATCTTCCGGCTCGTCGTCGCCCGAGAACGCGATACCATTGCGCGTGAGGACCGCCCGATAGTGATCGCCTATCTGCCGATCGAGATCCGCCGCCGAGACGCTGAGCATCCAATCCGGCATACCAATCTGCCCTGGCAGGATGATGGCGATGAGGCGCCGGAACAGGCGCGCGAGTGGCCCACGCCGTGCCAGGATGACGCCCGCATCTGTCGGTACGATGACCAGATAGCCGTACCTGGGTCGGCGCTTATAGATGAAGGAAGAGATGCCCGCGATCTCGTGCCAGCGCACCAGCCCCATGCCCCCGGCAATGAGCGAGCATCCGTCGCGAATGCCGTCCGCGTTCACCACAATCGCCGGCTTGCGGACCACCAGACGGTAGAGTGTGAAGACGAAGATGACGACGAGGCTGACGAGCGTGAGCAGGAATACCGTGCCCGCCAGTCCCCAACAGGCCGCACTCAGAAGGCCGACTATCCCTGGACCGTGACGCAGCGCGCCATTGTCGCAGATCGTCACTGCCAGGTACACCGCCCCCGTTACCAGGAGATACAGCGGTGCGAATAGGGCCAGCCGGGCCCGGCTGGGATACACGACGATCGGCTGGCCATCGCCGCTATGACCACCCTCACGCATGCTGGTGTCGCCTCCTCGCACGCCGCATCCTCACCACACCGCCCGCCCTCGCGAGACTGGCTTCCCCTGGCCGAAGCTTGGTCCCTCAGGACGCGAGCCCGCCACACCACCGCGTCCACCCCTGGCCTTCCCGCGTCCCTACCCGCCGTCCGCCTCCTCTCCCCGCGGTCCCTCTCTCCGGCCCTCTGTGTCCTCTGTGTCCTCATTGTGAGTCTCTCTGGCTCCCCTCCCTGTCGCAACGGGGAGGGGCTGGGGGAGAGGACCCATCACAGATACCGCGCGAACCACGCCGCCATCCGCTCGAACACGTCGATCAGGTGGGCGCGCTCGCGGAAGCCGTGCCCCTCGCGCGGGTAGACTACCAGCTCCACCGGCACGTCGCGCTCGCGCAGCGCGCGATAGAAGGCGAACGCCTGCGCCACCGGCACCGGCTGGTCGCGCTCGCCAT